>CAYJHI010000008.1:0-29657 GCA_964370085.1 uncultured Muribaculaceae bacterium
TGTGATAACAAAGTTGATTTAGATAAAATAGAATTAAAAGGATATAGTACTAATGGTTTTAAAAGAGGAAACGGCTTACATTTTGCTAAAAATTTATTAGCAGAAAATCCAAAATTTCACAAGAAAACAACACAAAGTGAAAAATATTTTATACAAGAAATAATTTACTAAAAAAGACTGCATATGCAGTCTTGAATAATTAAACTAAATCTTTTGGAGCAGTAGGTTCGTCAAATACTAGTACAATACATCCCATACTAGCAGCTCCTGTTGCTAACATAGCTAACCCAGCTAATAAATAAGAAACTTTTTTCATTTTTTTGCTCTCCTTCTCTTGTATTTATATCAAATGCCCGTCGACATCTAATATCGCCTTATTCATACTTCTTGTAATTAGCATAAGTTTGACCAAATGCTTTATATGTAATAGGTAGAATCATAATTGTTTCAATCACCATTCCAAAAAGAATTAAATTGCTGTATAAATTATCTTGTACTAAGAAAACTGCTATACTCATTGCTATACCAATAACAATAGATGCGATTTTTCTTTTCAGTCTTATACTTTTAACTCTCTGTGGACGTTTAACTGTATCTGCTGGAGCATATATAATATATGACAGAATACATAACATAACTAGAGTAATTTGAATGGGCAAAATCAATTCAACATTAATAGATAATATTGGAAAACCAATAAAGATAAGCGTTGAAAATATTAAGCATTCGATACTACTATTAGCATGAAAGCCAAAAGCAGGATATCTTATAAAGTTAAATGCTACCAGTAAAACAATCAATTCCCACGTAATATTTAATATAATGGCAATTAGGAAGATAACAACTAATTTAGTAATTGACAAATAAATACCTTCTAAACCATATCTAAGTTTGTCTAGTTCATCGTTGCTGTAGTTTTTGTTATACTTAGTAATAAAGTTCAATGTACTGTTTAAAAATAGTTGTTTCATTCTTCACCTCGCCGCAATTAATATAGAATATGACCTAAATAGGAGGAAGGTGTTATAACTAAAAAAGTAACTATTCGTTCTTTAATTCGACAATTATCGACAAAAGTATATGTAATAATTAATTTAAGGAAAGCAAAGTACAATTGAGGATAAAAACATATACGACATAAATATAAGATGTTAATATTGAGTTATCATTGATTTTGTTTCCTAAAATTAGTGAGAGAATGAAAGGAGTTACAGTATTATGGTAGGTAAAGTTAAGTGGTTCAACAATGAAAAAGGATATGGGTTTATAGAATATAACGATATGGAAGATATATTTGTCCATTACAGCGCAATTGTTCAGGAAGGTTATAAGACATTAACAGAGGGACAGTTGGTAAACTTTACACTAGTAGAAACTTCAAAAGGTCTACAAGCAAATAACGTAAACTTAGTAAAACAAGAAACTACAATTAATTAGTAGTTTTTTTCTATTTAAAGTGATATAATGTAATTGGAGGATGATGTATATGGATATAGTCATTAGAGGAGATAAAGTAAAAGTTACTCCACCGATGCACGAGTATGTCGAAGAAAAGATCGGCAAACTAAGTAAGTACATTGAAAACAATAACAATGTGCGTGCGACTGTTACTGTTAAGGTTAAAAATCATAGCCAGAAAGTAGAAGTAACAATTCCTTTAAAGTCATTAATCTTAAGAGCAGAAGACGAAGAGAGAGATTTCTATGCGGCCGTAGATATGGTCTTAGACAAATTAGAAAGACAAATTAGAAAAAACAAGACCCGCCTAGAAAAAAAATCTCACAGTCATGAAACTCAATTTATCTTTGAAGGAGATTACTCAGTCGAAGAAAACATATCGAAAATTGTGAAACGAAAGAAAATCGATATTAAACCAATGAATGAAGAAGAAGCTATCTTACAGATGGAACTATCTTCACATCAATTTTATTTGTATAAGGATGACCAAACTAATAAACCAACAGTTGTCTATAAAAGACATGATGGTGATTATGGAATCATCGAATCTGAATAGCAGGGATATTTCCTTGCTTTTTTTAATGAAATGCTTTTATTATAAGCAAATATTTGATAGAATAGAATTTATAGGAGATGATAAAGATGAAATTTTTAAAAAAATTATTTGATCATGAATATAAAGAATTAGCAAAATTTAAAAAGCAAGCTGATGAGGTAATGGCTTTAGATGAAGCTATGCAACAATTAAGTGACGAAGAATTAAAAAATAAAACACAAGAGTTCAAAGAAAGAATTGCTGAAGGAGAATCTCTAGACGACTTACTAGTAGAAGCTTTTGCTGTTGCAAGAGAAGCAGCTTTCCGTGTAGTAGAAATGAAACCGTTCTATGTACAAATATTAGGAGCTATCGCTATTCATAAGGGTAATATTGCCGAAATGAAAACAGGTGAAGGTAAGACTTTGGTTAGTGTTATGCCTGCTTACTTAAACGCTCTAAGTGGAAAAGGTGTTCATATTATCACAGTTAATGAATATTTATCAAGTCGTGATTCAGAATGGATGGGTGGTATTCACAAATTCTTAGGACTTACAGTAGGTTTAAATATAAGAGATTTGACACCTGCTCAAAAACAAGAGCAATATAATTGCGACATATTATATTCCACTAATAATGAAATAGGGTTTGATTACTTAAGAGATAATATGGTTGTAAAAAAAGAGCAACGTGTTCAAAGACCATTTAACTATGCCATTATAGATGAAGTTGATTCAATTCTAATAGATGAAGCAAGAACGCCATTGATTATATCTGGTGGAAGAATGCAAAAATCTGATCAATATACAAGTGCTGATTCATTTGCCAAAAAACTAAAAATTGAAAAAGATTATGTATATGATGAAAAAACAAAAAGCGTTGCCCTAACAGATGAAGGAAATCATAAAGCAGAAAAGTATTTCAATGTAGAAAATTTATATGAGATTAATCAATCTAGTTTAGTTCATTATATAAACCAAGCTTTAAGAGCTAACTATTCAATGAAAAAAGATATTGACTATGTTGTTCAAGAAGATAAAATTGTAATTATAGACCAATTTACTGGTCGTATGATGAAAGGACGAGCATTCAGTGATGGATTACATCAGGCAATTGAAGCAAAAGAAAATGTTAAAATAAATGAAGAAACAAAAACCTTAGCAACTATTACATTCCAAAATTTATTTAGAATGTACAATAAATTATCAGGTATGACTGGTACAGCCAAAACAGAAGAAGAAGAATTTAGAAATATATATAATATGTATGTTTTATCAATACCGACTAATAAGCCTATTGCTCGTGTTGATGCTCCGGATTTAGTATATGCAACAAGAGATGCTAAATATAAAGCAATCATTGGTCGTATTAAAGAAAGTTATGATAAAGGTCAACCTGTATTAATTGGAACGATTGCGATTGAAAGTAGTGAATACATTAGCAATATATTAAAGAAAAATAAAATACCACATGAAGTATTAAACGCTAAAAACCATGAAAGAGAAGCAGAAATAATTTCAAAAATAGGATTAAATAAATCAGTAACTATTGCTACCAATATGGCAGGTCGTGGTACCGACATCAAATTATCAGATGAAGTAAAAGACTTGGGTGGATTGTGTGTAATAGGAACAGAAAGACATGAGTCTCGACGTATTGATAATCAGTTGCGAGGTCGTTCAGGACGTCAAGGAGATCCAGGGTTTACTCAATTCTATGTTTCGATGGAAGATGAATTGATGGTTCGTTTTGGATCTGATAGAATCAAAGGATTGCTTCAAACATTAGGACTTGGAGATCAAGCTATTCAAAGCAAAATGTTCACCAATTCAATAAGTGGAGCACAAGCTCGAGTAGAAGGTAATAATTTTGACATTAGAAAACAACTACTACAATACGATGATGTTATGAATAATCAAAGAGAAATTATTTATGAAAGAAGAAATGAAATTCTAGATCATGATTCAATTCATCAAACTGTATTAGGAACAATTGAAGAACACATAAATGATGTTGTTAATTTACAACTTTATCCTGAAGGAGTATTGACAGTAGAGAAAAGAACAGCGATAATTGAAGCAGTTAATAATAATTTATTAAAGCAACCACTAGAAATAACAACAGAAGTTGAAGATAGCACAATAGATTTAATTAATAACATCTATGAAAAAGCAACAGGAGAATATGAAGAAAAAATTTCAGTTGTACCAAAAGAAATAAGCGATGAATTTGAAAAAGCTATTTCTTTAAGAGTTATTGATAACCATTGGATGGAACACATTAATTCAATGTCTCATTTAAGAGAAGGAATTCACCTACGTAGTTACGCTCAAGAAAATCCGTTAAGAGCTTATAAAACAGAAGGATTTGACATGTTTGACTCTATGTTGCAAACAATTGATAAAGAAATAGCGATGTTTTTACTAAAAGCGGAAGTGAAGCAAAATGTTGAGAGAAAAGAAGTTGTAAAAAACAAACTTACCAATGACAGTGGAGAAAAAGCAAAAAAGAAACCAAAAAAAGTAGAAAAAGTTGGTCGTAACGATCCTTGCCCGTGTGGTTCTGGTAAAAAGTATAAACAATGCTGTGGAAAATAAAAAGGAGAAACGAATGAAAAAATGTTTAAAATTTATAGCTGTTACAGCATTACTAGGAATAGTAATAACAGGATGTACAGAAACTGAAGTAGAAAAAACAGAAACGCTGAGCCAATTAATATGTACTAGTAGTATCAGCGACACAGAACAACAGTATAGTGTTATTGGAGTGAACACAGTAACTTATAACGAAAGTGATGTTGTAACAAAAGTGGAAAGTGTAGAAACTATTTCATCATCTAATCAAGATATACTAACAGCGTTTGAAGAAACTGCAATTAATACATATATTGATTTAGTATCAAAGTATGGTGGATATGAAATCTTAACATCTCAACTATCAGGGTCTATAGAAGTGGTAACAACTATTGATTATGAAGTATTTAATTTAGAACAATATGTACAAGATGAACCTAGCATGAATGCCTATGTAAACGATAAAAATGAATTAACAGTAGATAATATCGTTAAAATGTATGAAGAATTAGGTGGAACTTGCGAAGAAAGACCATAATGGTCTTTTTTGTTGTTGAAATAAATAATATAGGCTATAATATAAGAAGAGGGTAATGTATGGAACAAAACGAAATCAAAAAGAAACTAGAACAATGGAATCAAAAGATAGAAGAAATCAAAACCATTTTAAAAGTAGATTCCAAAATAGAAGAAATAAACCAACTTGAAAACATTATGAATCAAGTTGGATTTTGGGATAGAGAAGATAAAGAAGAAATTATTACCAAACTTTCTAGTTTGAAAACATCAGTGGATGATGTGAACTCACTCCAAAATAAAATAGAAGAAGTCAATGCCATATTATCACTTCTAGAATCAATAGAAGATCATGATTTATTAAAAGAATTATCAGAATCAGTTAAAATAATAGAAGAAGAATTAGAACAATTAGAAGTTAAACTATTACTAAGCGGTCCATACGATCAAGAAAATTGCATCCTAGAAGTACATTCAGGAGCAGGTGGTACAGAAGCTTGTGATTGGGCTAATATGTTATATCGAATGTATCTACGCTTTTGTGAAAAGAATAATTATCAAGTTGAGTTAATAGATTACCAAGAAGGAGAAGAAACAGGAATTAAAAGTGTTTCTATCGAAATAAAAGGTTCTTTTGCCTATGGTTATTTAAAAAGTGAAAAAGGAGTACACCGTTTAGTTAGGCTATCACCGTTCGACTCTAGTAACAGACGTCACACATCTTTTGCTTCAATCGACATAATGCCAATTTTTAAACAAGTAACAGACATTGAAGTGAATGAAAGTGACTTAAAAATAGATGTTTACCGTGCAAGCGGAGCAGGAGGGCAACACATTAATACAACGGATAGTGCTGTTCGTATTACACATTTGCCTACTAAAACAGTAGTAACTTGTCAAAAAGAAAGAAGCCAAATAAAAAATAGAGAAACAGCTTTATCTTTTTTGAAGAACAAATTAAAGTTATTAGAAATAGAAAAACATAATCAAACTTTAAAACAAGTACAAGGTGTGCAAAAAAATATTGAATTTGGTTCACAAATAAGAAGTTATGTATCTCATCCATATTCAATGGTTAAAGATCATCGCACTAATACAGAAACTTCTAATGTTAATAAAGTTCTAGATGGAGATATTATGCTATTTATTGAAAGTTATTTAAAAGGAGGAATAGAATGATAAAACTATTTGCAAAAGATAATAGTAATATTTTAAAAGAAATAAATCATAAGAAACTTATTAGAAGGTTTTTACAATTTTTATTAGGTATGTTATTAATAGCAGGAGCTTTCAATTTATTCTTCGTTCCCAATGATTTAGTAGTAGGTGGAGTAAGTGGGATATCTTTAATAACACACGAATTATTTGAAATACCACCATCACTATTTATTTTAATAGCATCCATAGTATTATTAATCTTAAGTTACTTCACTTTGGGTAAAGAAAAAACAGTTGCGTCTATCTTAGGGTCATTATTATTTCCTTTGTTTGTAGAAATAACTACTTTTCTACCAGATGTTATTATCATTGATAATTCTAATTTACTGGTAGCAGCAATCTTTGGAGGAGTTGTCAATGGTATAGGAGCTGGTTTAATCTTTAAAGCAGGATTTACAACTGGAGGAACTGATATAGTAAACCAAATTATATCAAAATATGCGAAGACTAGTATAGGTAATAGTATGTTGATGAGTGATGGATTAATAGTTTTATCAGGAGTCTTTATTTTTGGAGTGACAAAGCTAATGTATGCGATTATTGTTCTGTATATATTAAGCTTTATTACTGATCGTGTTATCTTAGGTATCTCTGATAGTAAAGCCTTTTATATAATAACGGATAAAGAAGAAGAGATTAAAGAATTTATCATGAATTATTTAAATCATGGTGTAACTATTTTCAATGCTGTTGGTGGATATACTAAAGAAAAACAACATGTTTTATTATGTGTCGTACCAACAAAAGAATATTTTAAATTAACAGAAGGTATTCGTAGCATTGATGAAGAAGCATTCTTTGTAGTAAGTGATG
Source organism: uncultured Muribaculaceae bacterium (assembly GCA_964370085.1). Taxonomy (GTDB): domain Bacteria; phylum Bacillota_I; class Bacilli_A; order RF39; family UBA660; genus CARZYU01. The sequence goes on from CAYJHI010000008.1 coordinate 7,114, forward strand.
CTTATGAAGTTCATGGAGGTGAATAAATGCCTCCAATTAAATTAGAAAATGTTTTAGAAACAGTAAAAAGAAAAAACTTAATAACTAGATATGCATTATTAATCATAGCGCTTTTTATATCTTCGTTGGTATTCAATGTGTTCTTATTACCTACTCAAATAGTAGCAGGAGGAACAGCAGGAATTAGTATTATAACAGAACATTTAGTTGGATGGGATCCATCAATAGTAATATTAGTTATTTCCTCAATTTTATTAATCGTTAGTTTTATATTCTTAGGACCTGAAAAAACATCAGGAACAGTTCTATCTACTGTCATGTATCCTTTTTTTGTAAGTGCAACTGCACCAATTGCCGAAGTGCTAAAGTTTGATACGACAGATATGGTTTTAGTAGCTATAATAGCAGGTTTACTATCAGGAGTAACAACAGGATTAATCTATAAAACGGGTTTTAGTGGTAATGGACTACAAATCATTGGTCAAATTTTATATAAAAAATTCCACTTAAGCTTATCTAAATCAAGTTTGTTAATCAATGGAATAGTTATAGTGTTAGGAGGTTTTGTTTTTGGATGGACTATGGTTATGTATGCTATTATTATTTTATATATTAGTAGCTTAATATCAGAACGAGTTTTAATAGGGATATCTCAAAACAAATCATTTTTTATAATTACCAATAAAGAAGAAGAAGTAAAAAAATATATTATTGAAAAGTTGAATCATAGTGTAACAATTTTTGATGTAAAAGGAGCCTTTTTAGAAAAGAAAAGAAGAGTCGTAATGGCAGTAATTCCTACTAAAGAGTATTTCCATGTTACAGAGGGAGTTCGTATGATTGATAAAGATGTATTTTTCGTTGTATGCGACTCGTATCAAGTAAAAGGCGGAGTCTAACGTCAATACCAAAAAATTCCTTAAACAAAAGGTCTTTTTTTGTGGTATAATGTAGAAAGGTAAGGTGATAAAAAGTGGATATCATAAGAATGCATAATGTAAGCAAAAGATATAAAAATGGTGTAACAGCTATTTATGATTTAAATTTAAATATTAAGAAAGGAGATTTTCTATTCTTAATAGGAGGAAGTGGTAGTGGTAAAAGTACATTAATAAAAATGCTATATCGCGAAGAAAAACCGACTTCAGGAGAAATATTACTAGGTGGACTAAATGTTGCTAAACTACGCAACTCTAAAGTCTATAAACTAAGAAGAAGACTAGGTATTGTATTCCAAGATTATAGGTTGTTGCCTAAAGCTAATGTTTATGAAAATGTTGCATTTGCACTGCTATGCTTAGGAGAAGATAAAGATAGTATCAGAACCAAAGTCTTAAAAGCATTAGAATTAGTAGGGCTAAAAGGCAAAATTCATAACTATCCTGATCAATTATCAGGAGGAGAACAACAAAGAGTTGCTATAGCTAGAGCGATTGTAAATGAGCCTAAATTATTAATATGTGATGAACCAACAGGGAACTTAGATCCAGAAATGAGTATGGAAATTGTTCGAATTATAGAAGGTATTAATCAAACTTTAGGGACAACAATTATAATGGCAACACATGACAGAGACATTGTTGATAAAATGAATAAACGAGTATTAATTCTTAAAGAAGGAAGACTTGTAAAAGATTACGAGAAAGGAAAATATGATCATGCGAGCTTTTAGAATATTAGAACATTGCATTAAAGATGCATTTAAAAGTGTCTTTAGAAACTTTAGTCTATCTTTGGCAGCAATATCTTGTATAACAATCACATTGGTAATTGTTTCTTTCTCTATTGTCTTGTCAAGAAATGTAGAAAATTTTACTAATTCTATTGAAGAAGATTTAACAATTGTAACTTTTATAAGTAATGATGTTGAAAACATAGATTCAATCGAAGAACAAATAAATAACATAAATAATATTGCTAGTATTACGTTTGATGATAAAGAGAAAATAAAACAAGATGTAATGGCAGACTCAGATGTTCTTGCTAGTATTATGCAAGAGTGGACACCGGAAGAAAATCCTCTGAAAAATACTTTTTTAGTTAAAGTAGATGATGTTACTAAATTAAATGAAACAGCAACTAAAATAAAATCAATAGAGGGAGTAGATACTGTTCAATATGGAGAAGGGACGGTTGAACAAATGGTTTCAGCTTTTAACTCTATTGAAAGTGCCTCTTATGTAGTAGTAGTAGCATTAATACTAGTAACAGTATTTCTAATTATCAATACAATCAAATTAACTATATTCTCAAGAAAAAGAGAAATATCTATCATGAGACTAGTAGGTGCTAGTAATCCTGCTATTAAGATTCCTTTCATAGTAGAAGGAATTATTCTTGGTATTATCGGTTCAATTATCCCAATAGCAATAATAGTTTTCGGTTATCCATACTTATATGAAGTAACAGGTGGATACATTTACACAGAAATTATTGAATTAGTACCGGTAAGCCCATTCATTTATACTACATCGTTAACAGTAATAGTAATTGGTATGGTTGTCGGTATGATCGGAAGTTCAAGTGCTGTTAGAAGATATTTAAAGGTGTAATATGAAGAGAATAATAAGTACAGTATTGTTACTAGCGTTCACTGCTACAGTTTTTACTCCTTATGAAGTAAAAGCAGCAGGAGAAACACTACAAGATTATATTAATTTAGTAGAGCAGTATGAAAGAGAATATAACGAAGCACAAAGTAAAGTTAATTTAACCCAAGATGAAATAAATCAAATAAATGCTGAGATTAATTCAATCAACAATCAAATAACATTAATGAAAAATGAAGTGTTGAAGATGCAACAAGAAATACTTGATGCTAATTTAGAAATAAAAGACAAAAGTTTAGAATCAAAAGATTTATTTCAATATTTACAATTATCTAGTGGTGATAATATATATATGGAATATATATTTGGAGCTACAGATATAACAGAAATGATTTATCGTATGAGCATTGTTGAACAATTAACAGAGTATAATGACGAAATCATTAAAGAGTTAGAAGCTTTAATAGAAGCTAATAATCAAAGAGAAATAGAACTTAATGAAAAGTCCAATGAATTAAATCAAAAAAATGTTGAATTAGCAGAAAAAAAATCAGAATTAGAAGGACAAAAAATAACTGCATCAGAGGGTGCTGTTAGTGCGAAACAAGAATTAGCCAATCAACAAAAATTAGTTCAAACTTTCAAAGATGCAGGATGTGGATTAAATGATGTAATTTATCGTGATTGTTTGTCTAGTACTACTGCTGTTGGGTGGTTTTATCCAACAAATACTGGTAGATTGACATCGTATCTAGGACCTAGATGGGGAACGTTCCATCAAGGAACAGACTTAACAAGTAGTTATGGTTCAGGAGAAAAAATATATCCAGTAGCAAACGGAACGATAACATCAATCTATACTGATATTTATGGTGCGTTATGTGTAATTATTTATCATCAAGATATTTATGGTAAATGGTATACATCACTATATGCTCATTTAAGTAGTTATGCTCCAGGAATATATGTAGGTAAAAATGTTACTCACAATGATTTCATTGGTTATATGGGTACAACAGGATATTCAACAGGAATACATCTACACCTAGAACTGATAGATTGTCGTTTATATGACCCAACTGATCGAAATTGTTATAATTGGAGCAGTTACTCAAATTATATTGAAAATAGATACTACGCTGGTTATAATGCGGCTAAAGAACTATTAAATTTACCGTCTGTATGGTATTCACGTTAAAGAAGTGTTTCACTTCTTTTTCTTATGTGTTAAAATGTAAGAAGGGTGATAAAATGAAAAAAACAATGTTAATGATATTAGATGGATTTGGACTAAGTGATGAAGTAAGAGGTAATGCTATAAAATTAGCCCAAACACCAACAATTGATAAAATGTACCAAAAATACGCTACTGCCAAAATAAAGACAAGTGGTTTAAACGTTGGTCTTCCTAAAGGACAAATGGGTAATAGTGAAGTAGGACACATTAATATAGGAGCAGGAAGAGTTATATTTCAAGAATCAGCAATGATAACTAGTAAAATAGAAGATGGTAGTTTTTATCAAAATGACAAACTACTAAATGCAATAGAACATTGTCGTAAAAATGGAAGTAAACTACACATAATGGGACTAATGTCAGATGGTGGTGTCCATTCATTGTTAACTCATTTTTATGCATTAATTGATTTATGTCAACAGCAAAATTTTAATGATGTATGTGTTCATGCCTTTTTAGATGGAAGAGATACAGCTAGAGATTCAGCAATTACTTATCTAAAGGAAGTAGAAAACTATTTAGAAAAAACAGGAGTAGGACAATTAGTAAGTATAGTGGGTCGTTATTATGCAATGGATCGAGATAATCGATATGACAGAGTGAAAAAAGCCTATGATATGTTAACAACACCAAATAATATAATATCTTCAGCTCACAATGAAATAGAAAAGTCATATCAAAAAGAAATATATGATGAATTTGTAGAACCAGTAATGTTTAAAGAAAATAGTTATATTCAAAATAACGATAGTCTTATTTTCTTTAACTTTAGACATGACAGAGCTAGAGAAATAACCAGAGCGTTTACAGACGATGAATTTAGTCATTTTAATAGAGGAAAACTAGATTTATATTATGTATGTATGACCAATTATGACCGTACAATAAAAAACGTAGAAGTTGCTTTTGAACCAGAAGAAACTATTGTAAATGGATATGGAGAATATATTAGTAAAATAGGATTGAGCCAATTAAGAATAGCAGAAACTGAGAAATATGCTCATGTTACTTTCTTTTTTAACGGAGGAGAAGAGAAGCAATATCCTAATGAAGATCGTATTCTTATACCATCTCCTAAAGTAGCAACATATGACCTTCAACCTAAAATGAGTGCTCCCGAAGTAACTGAAAAGTTATTGGAAAGTATGGGGAAGTATGATACTACTATCATCAATTACGCCAATTGTGATATGGTGGGACACACAGGTAACTTAGAAGCTGCTATAGAAGCAGTAGAGTATATGGATGAATGTTTAAGTAAAGTTATAGAAAAAGCCTTACAAGAGGATATAACTATACTAATAACAGCAGATCATGGTAACATTGAACAAATGCTTTATCCTGATAGTGATGAACCTTTCACTGCACATACTACTAACGAAGTACCTATCTTTTTAATTACTAAAGATCAAACTTTAAATATAAAAGATGGAGCACTATGTGATTTAGCGCCAAGCTTATTAGATTTAATGGACATAAAAAAACCTATCGAAATGACAGGTAATTCCCTAATAATAAAAACTCATGAGTAATCATGAGTTATTTTTTCTTTGTTTTATTATATAAGTTATAGAAAAAAGGATTAATAATAAGTTCGAACTCACCAATATATTCGATAGCTAAAGCACTATACCCTAATTTCATTTCATTAAGACCAGTAAAACTAGTTGTATTATTAAAGTCTCCGACAATAGCATTTAAGTTAAAGTATTTATAACCAAGCTTGCCATAAGTCTCCAATATATGCCATTTCAATAAGTAATTAGGATTTAGGTGTTTATGTTCTCCATCATTACCTTCAATAATTAAATAAATAGCATTATCATATTTAATTATTAACATTCCCGCAATGGTAATTCCATCAGGGTTTTCTTTTAAAAGCTTAGTAGCAAGAACCAAATTATATTTGTAACTATGTAATAATCTATCAGATTCCATTTTCATATTAAGTATTTTATCACTATTTTCATTTCTACTAATAGCATTATGCATTTTATCAGCAAGCAAATGATTCTCATCAAGCGCTTCATCATAAGCTTTTTTGCTATTCAAAACAAATTTTTCCGTATCCATATTAGCATAATATACTTCAGCGTCATCTCCGAAAGTATTAATTAATCCATGATAATAACTCAAAGATCGAGAATGTTTGTTTTTAACAAAAGTATATAATTTATCTATATTAGAAACATCGTCCTTAACTATTGATAGACCACCTTTAAGAGCCTTTTGAATCTTATTGCGAACATTCTTATCTAAAGAACGATATGCTTCCTCAGAATCACCTCTACAAAGAGCAATCGCTTCCCATCTGGATTTTTCATTTTCAAAGAAAAGATTATAACCACTATGATTAAAAGCAAGTTTAATTAAGTTATCAACAGAACTTTGACCTTCATTGTTACTTTTGATTAAAACGCCTTTATTATCACGAATGTTAAGTGGGATATAAGGATCAATTTTTACATACATAAAGCCTTGTTTTGAAAGTAATTTTTTAAGTCGATCTATAAATATCTTACTGTTTTCTAAATTGGTAAAGTCAAATAATGGCCCCCTTGGCATATAAGCATACTTTTGGCCCATAAAAATCTCTTTATAAAGAACTAGAGAAGCTCCTATTAGATTGCCGGTATCATCAGTTATACCTATATACTGAATCTTCATATCATTCTTACTCATTAAATTACCATAATTAGAAGTTTGATAGTAATTACGGTATTTATGCTTGCTAGCAAAATTATCAAATTGTCTCTCATCCAAAGTAATTATACGCACAATAGACCCCTCCCAATGAGAATATTATAACATTAATAACCACTATATACAATAAAAGATAATGTAAACTAATGCAAAAAGATTGGTAAATTTTCAAATAAATTGTATAATAATAAAGGAGGATAAATATGAAGATAAGAGAAATAATAGGAAGAGAAATATTAGATTCACGAGGTAATCCAACAGTAGAAGTAGATGTTATCTTAGAGAATAATATATTAGGAAGAGCAGCTGTTCCATCAGGGGCATCAACAGGAGAAAGAGAAGCCTTAGAATTAAGAGATAAAGATGCTAGATACTTAGGAAGAGGAGTACAAAAAGCTGTAAATAATATTAATAATGTTATCAAAAATAGTATTATTGGCATGGAAGTAGAAAATCAAAAAGAAATAGATTATAAAATGCTAGAATTAGATGGTACTAAAACAAAAAGTAATTTAGGAGCCAACGCTATTTTAGGTGTATCAATGGCATGTTTAAAAGCCTCAGCATTAAATGCCAACAAAGATTTATATGAGTATATAGGAGCAGGACAAGAAACACCAGTGCCTATGATGAATATTATCAATGGAGGAGCGCACGCAGATAACAAACTTGATTTCCAAGAATATATGATTATTCCTCAAGCGACTTCTATCAAAGAAAGAGTTAGAATTGGAGCGGAAATTTTTCACCATTTAAAAGAAGTTTTAAAAGGAAAAGGATTAGTTACTTCAGTAGGAGATGAAGGTGGTTTTGCACCAGATTTACAAAGTAATAGTGAGGGGTTTGATTTAATTATGGAAGCTATCACTAAAGCAGGATATACAACAGAAGATGTAAAACTAGGAATAGATGTAGCAGCCAGTGAATTTTATGAAGATGGAAAATATAATTTACTAGGAGAAAATAGAATACTAACAACTGATGAATTAATAGAATACTATATAGATCTAGTAAATAAATATCCAATCATTTCAATTGAAGATCCTGTCGATGAAAACGACTTTGAAGGATTTGCAAAATTAACTGAAAAAATAGGAGATAGAGTACAACTAGTAGGAGACGATTTATTCGTTACTAATAAAGAATACTTACAAAAAGGTATTGATATGAAAGCTGGAAATGCTATTTTATTGAAAGTTAATCAAATAGGAACAATCACAGAAACACTAGAAACGATTGAATTAGCAAAAGCAAATAATTACAATACTATTATCTCTCACAGAAGTGGAGAAACAGAAGATACAACGATTGCAGACTTGGCAGTTGGACTATCTTTAGGACAAATAAAAACAGGTTCACTATCAAGAACAGATAGAGTATGTAAATATAACCAATTAATTAGAATAGAAGAAAAGTTGCAAAAATAAGCAAACTATGATAAATTAGTAATACCGATCAAGGAGGTACAAAATGGAAGAATTAATGACAACGTTTTTACTTATAGTATCAATTATATTAATAATCATGGTATTGTTACAAAGTGGTAAAGCAGAAGGAGCATCACAAGTAATTAGTGGTGGGAACTCTGATTTGTTTAATAATCGCAAAGAAAGAGGAGCAGAAGTTATAATTACAAGAGTAACTTTTATAACAGGATTTCTTTTCTTCGCGATATGCTTAATTATGGCATTTATGTAAACAAACGTTAAAAGACTATTAATTTAGTCTTTTTTTGTTTATAATATAAGAATAGAAGGTGAAAAAATATGCAAGAAAAAGTATTGGAAATATTACAAAATAATGATCGTGCTCTAACGGTAGAAGAAATAGGAAGTATCCTAGGATTTGAAACAGCAAGTGATTATCAAGCTCTAGGAAATTTGCTTAGACAATTAGTAAATGAAAGCATTGTTTATCATTCTAATAAAGATAAATACATGTTGTTAGAATTGAGTCATTTAAAGAAAGGTGTATTAAGAACAAATCGTAAAGGATTTGGTTTTGTTGATGTTGAAAATCAAGAAGAAGATGTTTACATTAACAAAGATAATTTAAATGGTGCTATTCATAATGATATTGTTTTAGTAGAAATGATTAGTAAAAAGAACCTTTCAAAAACAGAAGGTCGTATATTGAAAATTGTTGAGAGAACAAGTGATGAGTATATAGGAGAAATTGTTAAGAAAAAGGGAGATTGTTTTGTAGAACTAGATGATGATAAAGTAAATTTAGAAATAGAAATACCTCGTAAAAAGATAGGTAATTTAGTCGAAGGACATAAAGTTAAAGTAAAATTAACTAATAAAATTGCCAATAATAGATATTACGGAGAAGTAATTAAAATAATAGGTCATAAACATGATCCAGGAGTAGATATCTTATCAATAGTGTATAAATACAACATAAACGATATCTTTAGTGATAAAACATTGGAAGAAGTATCAAAAATACCAAGTGAAGTTCTACCAGAAGAAAAAGAAGGAAGAAGAGATCTTACTAATGAAGTTATTTTTACTATAGATGGAGACGATACTAGAGATATAGATGATGCCATTGCTATTAATAAGCTAGACAATGGAAACTACTTATTGGGGGTACATATTGCTGACGTATCTTATTATGTTAAAGAAGGAACATCACTAGATGATGACGCAGTAGAAAGAGGTACAAGTGTTTATTTAGTAGATCGCGTAATACCGATGTTACCACATGAACTTTCTAATGGTATATGTTCCCTAAACCCTAACGTTGAAAGATTAGCCATGAGTTGTGATATGGAAATAGATTCTGATGGTAAAGTAGTTAATTATGAAATATACGAGAGTGTTATAAAATCTAATATTCAAATGACTTATAAAAAGGTTAATAAATTCCTAGAAGAAGGAATAGTAGAAGAGGGATATGAATCTTTCACAGAAAAACTAACACTAATGAAAGAGTTATCTGATATTTTAAGAAAAATGAAAGATAAAAGAGGATATCTAGATTTTGATGTGGATGAAGCTAAAATATTAGTAGATGAGACTGGAAAACCGACAGAAGTTGTTCTTAGAAACAGAGGAACAGGTGAAAGAATCATTGAAGATTTTATGATTGCAGCTAACGAAGCAGTAGCAACTCATATTTTCTACATGAACCTACCATTTATCTATCGTATACACGAATTTCCTAAAGAAGAAAAGATATCAAGTTATTTAACTTTCTTAGGTAATTTAGGTATAACAACAACTGGTAATATGAAAAGCACTAATCCTAAAGCAATCCAAAACTTATTAGAAAGCTTAAAAGACCGTGAAGAATTTAAAATATTATCTAGTTTATTATTAAGAAACATGCAAAAAGCTATATACAGTTCTGAAAACAAAGGACATTATGGATTAGCAAGTAAATGCTATACTCACTTTACTTCTCCAATTAGACGTTATCCTGATACAACAGTACATAGATTATTAAGAACGTATCTAGTAAAAGGAAAAATGGATTCAGGAACAACAGGATATTGGGAAAAGAAACTATTGCTTATTGCTGACCATTCATCTATAAAAGAAAGAGCAGCCATTGACTGTGAAAGAGAAGTAGAAGATATGAAAATGGCTGAGTATATGGAAGAACATATTGGAGAAGAATTTGAAGGAATGATCTCTAGTGTAACAAGTTTTGGGATGTTTATTGAATTAGACAACCTAATCGAAGGGCTAGTACCAATAAAAGATATGAAAGACTTTTTCCATTTTGATGAATTGACACTATCTCTAGTAGGAGAAAGAACAAAAGCCAAATATACTATTGGAGAAAGAGTCTTAGTTAAAGTAGTAAAAGCCTCTAAAGAAGATAAAACAATAGATTTTGAAATTATAAAAAAATTATGATAGGAGGAAAAAGTGGAAATATTTAATCGTAAAGCAAGACATGAATACTTTATAGAAGATGAATATGAGTGTGGAATAGTTCTAAAAGGAACAGAAGTAAAATCAATTCGTCAAGGTAAATGCAATATAAAAGATAGTTATGCAATAGTTAGAAATGATGAAGTATTTCTACTAAATACTCATATCGCAACTTATGAAGAAGGAAATATCTTCAATCATGAAGAAACCAGAACTAGAAAATTATTATTAAATAAAAAAGAAATAAAAAAAATAAAGGACAAAGTAGACTTAGAAGGGTTAACTTTAATACCTTTAAAACTATATTTTTTTAGGAATAGAGCTAAAATACTATTAGGTGTTTGTCGAGGTAAAAAGAATTATGATAAAAGACAAACAATTAAAGAAAGAGATATAAAAAGAGATATGGAGAAAGCAATGAAGTACAAGTAATTGCTTTTTTCTTTATTTTGTGGTATAATATGACAACTTTAAGGAGTGATAACATGTCAAAAGTAAAAATAAATGAACGTTCGATTTTACTTGATGAAAGCATTTTAAAAAAGTATCCTATATTTGATACACCTGCAACAGGATCAATGCCAAGGACTTACGTTTTAACACATAAAGAATTAAAAACAATGGGACCAGCATGTACATTAGATATGAAAACCATATTACCTTATCCAAAAGTTTTCGTAAAAATACCGATGAATGGAAACGGTGAACAAGATTATGATCCTGCCACACTTCCCAAATCACTAGTAAAAAATCTAAAACTATTTGCTTCGTGCAAAAATGAAAGCTTTATCTTTCCAGAAGCACATATAACAACAGGAGCAAATAGTTTTAACACACCGATAGGTACAGTTTCTGAATATATAGATGGTAATAACCTATGGGATGTCCCTTTTATTGGTAGTTTTAAACAACTAGAAAAAAATATAAATAAAATTGCAGAAGACAGTGAGTTATTAACAATTAATAAAATTAAAATATATGATTTATCAATAGCAAATGTAATGTATAATAATAAAAGTTTCAAGATTATAGATTGTGAAGAATATAAAAGTACACCAAGAAGTAACGATGTAGAGGCAATAAGAAAACACAATGATGAAATGATAAATAATTTACTGATTTCAATTATCAAAGTTGGATTAGAATATAGTGATCTGAATTATTTAGATAGAAATATCTACCGAACTTTGGAAAATGAGCTAAAAACTGGAATTCACACTAGAACAGAATATTTAGAAAAATTACAAAATACATTAGAAGTAAAAGGTAACACAGTAGTACCAACATTAAAAAAAGGACGCAATATTATCAATTTGTATAGGTAAATGGACAATGAAATAAAAATATGCTATAATTAACTTATGGTATATGGGGCTGACTTGGTTTCGACAGAAATAATAGAGCATAGATGGCAAGTCGCTTGATTAGTCGTAAGCTAATCACATAAAAATAACTGGAAATACAAAATTCCAACCAGCTTTTGCTTAATAGAAGCGATAAAAGCTACTTTGCCTAATCTTTCTTACGTGATTAAAGCAAGGTTAAATAAGTAAGATATAATTAATACTAGGCCTATAGTATTAATAGAAACAATAAGGCTAGAATATCTCTTTGGTCGTCAATTACTTTTTAGATATTTGAACTTAATTAGTTGACTAAACTTGTAGAGGTTTATGTATCGTTATTTTTGGACGGGAGTTCAATTCTCCCCAGCTCCACCAGAAGAAATTAATCGAACTTATTGAAAGTTCGTTTTTTTTATGATAAATTTGACATTCAATACCAAAAGTGATATACCTATATTAGGAGGAAGACTTATGAGAAACAACAACTTAGAAACAATAAGTACACAAACAATTAACGAAGAATATCATCTATTAAGTAAAACTCAATACTTAAGTGGTAATATCACAATGACAAAACATTATGTCGTGAAAGATGATGTGAAAACATATTTAGGAACAACATCAAACGGTGGAGACGATTCATACCGCGAAGATGTGTTAGTAACCCCTAATAATGTTATATTAGTATGTACAAATCTAGATACACCAGAAGATTGGGAAAACGGTATTAAAAAAGCTTTTGATTTGAAAACAGGAGCCTTAGTACCTATGCCAAGAAACCTGGTTTTAGATAAAGAAATAATCGAGGAAGCATCAAAACAAATGATAAAATCAAGAGCTAACTAAGGCTCTTTTTTTATGAAAAATATTTATTAATTTATCAAAATATGATAAAATCTCTAAAGAGGTGTTATATGTCGAATTTCTTTAGTTTTGAACCAGGTTTTTTTAATTTTGAAGTTTTTGGATGGATTCACATATTAATAAGTATATTAATGATAATAGGAATAATTTTAATATATATTTATAAAGACAAAATAAGAAAAATAAAAAATCAGAATAAAATTTTTAGATATACTATAAGTGCACTTATGTTAGTAAATATGTTGATTTACTACTTAGAAGCTATAATTAATGGTCATTATTCTCTAGAAGTGCATCTGCCTTTCCATCTGTGTTTTATAAGTGGATTTTTCTTTATATACACATTAATAACAAATAATAAAAAACTATTCAAATATGCTTATTTCTTTTCGTTTATAGGACCGTTACCTGCTATTATACTGCCTGATTTGATAACAGGCTTTGATCGTTTTATATTTTGGCACTTTATCATAAGTCATCATATATTTTTAATGGCTAGCTTATATTGCTTATTTGTCTTAAAATGGAAAGTAAATAAAATAGACATAATTAAATCATTTGTAATAGCAAATATATATTTCTTATTTATTTTTATCTTTAATTTAATTTTTGGTACTAATTATGTTATGACAACCCAATTACCAGTACATGTAATAGAAATGTTTCCTTTTTTAGAAGGGTTCAACAATCCTGTGTTTTGGTTGTATTTAGCAGGTACTGTAGCTATAGTAATTGCTTATATACCAGTAAAAATAATAAATAAAAAACATCGACAAGAAAAAGAAGAGACCAGTTGAAAAAGTAAGTCTCTTTTTCTTTATCTTGAATTAATTATCTTTAAATGTTAAAATATATAATATAAGAATAGAAGGTGAATATATGGAATTTATTATTTCGTTTTTTAGGGATACACTAGATGGTACTAATTATGTAATATGGTTAATTGTCATAGGTATCTTAATTATGTCTTGTATTGGCTATTTAGCAGAAAGACACTTTGCGAAAAAAGAAAAAGAAGCAATGTATGCAAAAGCAAATATTGATGATAATACCAATAATAAGGAAAATTTAGTACAAGAAGTAAAACAAGCAGAATTGCCAGTACAACCACCAGTACAACCAGCAGTGGTTGAAACTAAAGTGGAAGTGGCACAACCAGAAGTAATATCAACACCTGTAGAAGAAGTAAAACAAGCAGAAATTACACCCGAAGTAAAAGCGGTAGAAGAGCCAGTTATACCGACTGTAACTCAATAAAATTTGCTATATCAGGTCTTAATTTGTTATAATATTAAATACACATATAAAGGAGTATAAAATGACAATTACATTCACAACCGTTATTGATTTACTAAGAAATTTAGTAGATATAACTTTAGTATGGCTTATCTTTTATTTCATACTAAAAAATATAAGAAACAATGTTAAATTAACTTTAATTTTTAAAGGAGTAGCAATTGTAATTCTTTTACAATTAGTTAGTGGTTGGTTAAATCTAACTACACTTAACTTATTACTAGAATACATTATAATGTGGGGACCACTTGCATTAATAATTGTTTTCCAACCTGAAATAAGAACTATTTTAGAACAATTAGGAAGAAGTCAATTATTAGGAAGACATAAAGTATTAACTGTAGATGAAAGAGAAAGATTAGTATATGAAATAGTACAAGCTATGGATTATTTAAGAAAAACAAGAATAGGTGCACTTATCGTCTTAGAAAGAGATAGCACTCTAGCCAATTATATAGATCGTGCTAAAAATATCTATGCTGATCTATCAAGCGATCTACTAATATCTATTTTCTTCCCTAAAAATCCTTTGCATGATGGTGCAGTAATCATTCAAGGAAACAGAGTGACTTGTGCTGGAGCCGTTTTGCCAACGAGTAACAACGCAAAAGCCAACAGAAGATTAGGTACTCGTCATAGAGCTGCTTTAGGAATAGCAGAAGAATCAGATGCTATTGCATTAATTGTATCTGAAGAAACAGGAAGAATTTCCATTGCTGTTAAAGGAGAACTATTCTACAATTTATCAATGGATGATGTTAGAATGATGTTAATCGATGAATTAAGACCTAAAAAAGATTCTGATTTAGAAATGGAAGAGGATGAGATATATGAAGAAGATAATGCGTAGTATAGGAAAAGGTATTCGTCATATTATTTCTTTCTTTGATAAAATTTTAATTACCCCTATAACAAAAGGAATTTTGAAATTAACCACTGTTATTAAAAATAATGGTCAAGGAATGGAAAAAATAATAAGTCGTAAAAGCAGTTTGATAGTAATATCACTAATATTGGCATTCGCTGTCTTTGTAGTAATAGATAGAGAATCAAACATGTTTTTAAATCAATATGCCGAAGTTATTTATAACCACCCTGTAACAGCAGTATATAATGAAGAAAAATATGTAATTGAAGGTTTACCAGAAACTGTTGATATTACTTTAATAGGTGAAAGTAGACATATTTATTTAGCTAAACAATCACCAACTAGAGAAGTAACTGTTGATTTAACAGGGTTAGATGTAGGGCAACATAGAGTGTCATTAAGATATTCGCAAAGCGTTACGTCACTAGATTATAAGTTGGATCCATCAACGATTATGGTTAATATTTATGAAAAAGTTTCAGAAACAAGACCTTTAACCTATGAAGTATTACATATGGAAGATTTAGATAGTAAACTGTATATAAAGAATATAGAATTAGATCGTGATGATGTTATTATTAAAGGTGCAGAACATCAATTATTAGAAGTTGCCACAGTAAAAGCTCTTCTTGATATTAATGAAATAAATAATATTCAAGCAGGAGATATTAATGTTACTGATATACCATTAGTAGCATATGATACTAACGGTAATGTAGTGGATGTTGAAATTGTACCAAACAAAGTAAATGCTAATGTAACTATTACTTCACCTAGTAAAGAAGTGCCACTTAAAATAGTTCCTGAAGGAGAATTAGCGTTTGGGATGTCAATAGAATCGATTGATACCAATGTAACAACAGTAATTGTTTATGGTGAAGAAGATGTTGTTAATAGTTTAGAAAGTTTAACTGTTCCGATTGATGTAACAGGACTAGATGCTAACAAAGAGTTTAATATTAATATACCATTACCTACGGGAATTACTGATGTAAGTACTAAGACTGCAGTTATCAAAGTTAATGTTGATACTCTAGTAACAAAAGAGTATGAAGATCAAGGGATAGTGGCAGAAAACTTAGCATCAGATTTAAAAGTACAAGCATTAACAGAAACAGATGGAATTGTAACAGTTGTAGTACAAGGAAGTCAGTCAGCTATTGATAGCTTAGATACTTCAACTATCAAGGCATATATTGATTTAGAAGGATATGGTGTCGGAGAACATGAAGTAGAAGTAGAAGTGACCGGAGGGGATTTGAAACTTAACTACTCTTCGAAAACAACAAAAGTAAAAGTTCGTATAACAGAAAAATAACTATGAGATAAAACTCATAGTTTTTTTAATCTAAATCTTCAAATAATAAGCCAATGTTAATGATACCTGCAACTGCTATTACTGTATAAATAATTCGCGCTAGTACATTAGTAGAATCTCCAAAAATAGCAGCTACTAAATCAAATTCAAAAATCCCTACTAATCCCCAGTTTAAAGCTCCTATAATAACTAACACAAGAGCAATTTTTTGTAATATTGCCATATTTCCTCCTTTACATACTACTATCATAACCAAAAGAGTTAAAAATATTCACGAATATTAGTTAAAGTAATCAATATAATTAAATGAAAATAAAAAATAGAGGTGAAAGATGAAAAAACTATTACTATTTTCTATTGTTATGGTAATACTACTAATAACTGGTTGCAGCTCAAACAGTGAAGAAAACATTATAAAAGATTTAGAAAAAACAATGGAAAATCCCCAAACTTATCAATTACAAGGAACTCTACAAACGGTAAATAATGAAGAAACATATGAATATGATGTTGTAGCATCATACTCTAAAGGAATGTACAAAGTTAGTTTGATAAACAAAGCTAATGACCATGAACAAATAATATTAAAAAACACTGATGGTGTCTATGTTCTTACTCCAAGTTTGAACAAAAGTTTCAAGTTTCAAAGTGATTGGCCCAATAACAGCTCACAAATATATTTGCTACAATCTATTATTAAAGATATAAAAGAAGATGAAGAAAGAGTATATGAAGAAACTGATGATTGCTACAGTTTTACGGTTAAAGCAAATTATCCAAACAATCATAAACTAACTTCACAAAAAGTGTGTTTTAATAAAGAAAAACAATTACAATCCATAGAAGTGTATGATGATGAAGAAAATCTTCAAATGCAATTACAAGTAACAAAAATTGATGAAAACCCAAGTTTTAGTGACAATTACTTCGTATTAGAAAACACTGAAGAAACATTCAATGAAACAGAACAAACATTAGAAGAAACTATTTATCCATTATATTTACCAGAAGGAACAACTCTAGATAGCGAAGAAAAAGTAACAAAAACAGATGGAGAACGAATTATTTTAACCTTTACAGGAGAAAAACCATTTTTGCTAGTAGAAGAAACAGTCTCAATAGAAGAGGAATTAACTGTAATACCAACATTTGGAGAACCGGAATTATTAATTGATACAGTAGCAGCATTCACTGAAAACTCAATAAATTGGACCTCTAATGGTATAGAATACTATATAGTTAGTGATGTGATGAGCCAAGAAGAGTTATCAATGATTGCTAAGTCGTTAACATCAATCGCGATCACTAAATAAAAAGCCTCAAAATAAGAGGTTTTTCTTGATATAAAAAGCCATATATAATATAATAATATTTAGGTGATGAAGAATGGCAAATAAAAAGAAAAATCAAAATAAAAAAACAGAAGTAGTCAATACAAAAATAGAATATAAAACAGTAATTAAAACGAGTATTATCATTGCAATCATATTTGGAGCGTTTTACTTGTTAACAGGAATAATAACTGGTAATATTAGCTTCGCTCCAGAACCAGGAGTTCAAATTCAATATAGTGAGATATTAGTAGGAGAAACTTTTAATCGTGAAGATGATAATTACTTAGTAATATATTTTGATTCAACAGAAGAAGATGCAACTTTATATAATACATATTTATATAACTATCAATTAGTCGAAGGTGCTTTAAAGTATTATACAGTAGATATGGCTCAATCATTAAACCAACCGTATAAAGCAGAAACTAGTACTCTTAATGTTACTAAAGCTTCTGAATTGAAAATTGGAGAAGTAGCAATGGTTGAAATAAAAGAGGGACAAATTGCTAATGTATGGGAAACTAAAGAGGCTGTTGTAGACTATTTTGATTAAAGTTTTAACTTAACAGAAATGTTAAGTTTTTTTATTCTATTTTAAGAACAAGTATGATATTATTATAGTGTAGGAAAAATGGAGTGAATAAGATGGCTAGAAAGAAAAAAGAAATAATTATAGATGATGAACAAGAAAAAGAAATTACTGAAATAATAGTAGAAAAAAACGGTGGTTTTAGTTTGTTGGAGGTTATAATTGTTATGATTATTACTGCTATAGGTGGTATATTAATTGGAACAGTAGTGACTAATACAGGTTTTTTATTTGGGGAAAGTCAACAAGACTTAAATGAGTTTATAGGAACCTATAATGAACTAATAGACACTTATTATGAAGAATTAAATACAGAAGAATTAATTGATTCTGCTATAGAAGGAATGATTGGATATTTAAATGATCCGAATTCAACTTATATTACTTCTAGTAACACTGAAGCTTTTGAAGAACAAGTAAATGGAAGTTACACGGGTGCAGGTATGGAAATATATCAAGAAAATGGACAAGTAATTGTTAATAGTATATTTGCAAATTCATCGGCAGAAGAAGAAGGTATAAAAGCAGGAGATATAATCTTAGAAGTGGATAATCAAACAGTAGTAGGTTTAACAAACGATGAAATAGCTAGCATAATCAAAGGTGAAGAAGGTACTTCTGTTACCGTAAAATACTTATCAAAAGAAACAAACGAAGAAAGAATAGTTTCATTGACTAGAAAAGAAATAGACTTACCATCCGTTTATTCTAATATTACAGAGATAAATGATCAAAAAATAGGAGAATTATCAATAACCATGTTCGCTGAAAACACATTAGAGCAGTTTGAAGAAGAACTAGTTAAACTAGAAGAAGATGATATTGATTCTCTTATCATAGATGTTAGAGGGAATCCCGGAGGAAACTTAGATATTGTTTTAGAAATAGCATCCCTGTTCTTAGAAAAAGAGGATATCGTGTATCAATTAGATACTAAAGGAGAAATAGAAAAAATAACATCAACTAACAACGAAAAAAGAGACTATGAAATAGTCGTGATTCAAGATGGATCAAGTGCATCAGCTTCTGAAATATTGGCCGCATCACTAAAAGAGTCTTATGGTGCTAGAGTGGTAGGAACCAATTCATATGGAAAAGGAACTGTTCAGCAAGCATTTACTCTTTCAAGTGGTGCAACAGTAAAATACACTATTCAAAAGTGGTTAACACCAGATGGGAATGATATAGATGGAATTGGAGTAGAACCAACTGATTTCATGGAATTATCAAGTGCGTATTATCAAAATCCAATCGAAGAAAATGACACTCAATTACAAAAAGCAAGAGAAATACTAACTGACTAGTATTTCTTTTTTTATATTAAGATAGCTACAACAACAGTTTGCATATCATCGTTATATACACTACAAGTAGTTAAAACTAATTGATGATTACTTCTTCTTTTAACTTCTATATCACCGTCTTTAGGTTGATCTTCTATAGATAGTACTTCATATTGAAAAAGACGATTGTTATAATGAAGGTCTATAATATCACCACTCTTTAATAAGTTAATTGTATTAAAATAAGCGATATCTCCTGGACCAGAATGAGCTGCTAAAAATAAAGCAGAAGATTCATTGGTTGGATAACTACTTCCTTCTAAGACAGTAACACTCTCATCAACATTATTAAGACTATCTCCAATGCTATATAAAGGCTCATACACCCCCAAGCTAGGTATAGATATATAATTACCGTCTAAAACCTGTTTGACCTCTGTATTTTCATTTAAAGAATTGATTTCGCTATAATAAATTATATTGCAACATATTAATAAAAATATAATACTAAATGAAGAAAAAACTATATTTCTTATCAATCAAACACACCAATCTTTCTATCATAATAACATTACTAGCCCCAGTATCTGGAACAGGTATTTTAAAATCAATCAAGTCATAAGTATAATCACTAATATCATTATTAACAGTGACATAAAAATCTTCTACTAACATATAACCTTCAGTAGTATTTACTTGTTTAATTAAATAAGTACCATAAGATAATAATATACTTGCATATCCATTTTCATCCGTAATAATAGTATTAATTAAATTCATATCTTCATCATATACATTAAAAGAAATATTACTCTCAAAAGCACTATTAACACCATCACTATAAGTTTTATTAATAGTAATTTCTTTCTTTATAAGAACATTAGTTAAATTTAAAACAACCTCTGTCACTTCATCAGAAATAGTAAATTCGTAAATATTATCATCAACTTGATAACCATAGCCTGCTGAAATTTCTCTAATATAATAGTCGCCAAATGGAACATTATCGATAGTAACCATTTTATCTTCATCGATGACTATTTCTTTATAAAAGGTATTATCATTTCTATATATATGATAAACAGCGCCTTCTAACAAAGAGTCATAAATATTTTCGCTACTTAGAGATTCGCTATCTAATTTATTAATTGTTAGTTTTGTAGAAACAACATTGTAATTAAAAGTAGCATCACTTACAACAGGGTATCCTCGAGAAACAATATCTTGACTGTTATCACTATAATAGTAAATACTAGGAACAGTAACATCCCATACAGGATAACTTAAAGAAACCGTATAATTACCTTCTTTATAAGCATTGATAGTCATTGTATTATTCATTATTGTAATACCGCCATTACTGTAATTAGTACGGTAATTAATAAGTTTTTTATTAGTATCTTCAATGACAACTTTATCACCAAGAACTAAGTCAATACTATCTCCATCAAAACTAGGTTTTAATAGATGACTATCGACTAATTTATTTAATTCATCTCTTTCTTTTGCATACGGATCAACAACATTTCCCCAGTAACTATCCATATAATAAAATACCCCATCAGGCAATACTTCTTGCCAAATCATTGCCTGAGTTAAAGAAAACCACTTAATATCAGTATGATTACCATATTCATAGCCATAGTATGCAAGTAAAGAGATTCTTTCCCAAGTGTCTTCTGAAACAAATTCAGGTTTTACAGAACTATTATAAATACCATTTTTAAAATAAACCATAGGTTCTAAACAATAAGCCACACTACCAGTAGAACTATTTCTAATAACACTAAGCTCATCACTAGCGGTATAGTCACCATATTCTACTCCTACAAAAACACCTTCTACTTTCTCAGCAACATAAAACTCATTACTAGCATCTACTTCATTAATAACAAATATAGATACAAGTAAAATAACAACAAAACATATTTTTTTCATAACTTCCTCCTTTGTCCGCACTAATATAACAAAAGGAAAAAAGTATCGCAACTGCCACAAATAAGTATTTAAAGTGTCTTAAAAAATCAAAAAACAGTTTTACATATAACAAAAAACAATTTTAATAAAAAAGTAACAAATAATAAACAAGTTTACTATAAATTGTGATATTATATAAAAAAAGAAAGGACGTGTCATATGAACGACTTAGAAATATCAAAGCAAGCAAAATTAGAAAACATAAAAGACATTGCTAAAAAACTAGAGATAGAAGAAGAAGAGCTAATCAATTATGGACCATATAAGGCTAAGATTAATTTGAATAAAGAAAGAAACAATAATGGTAAATTAATATTAGTAACAGCTATAAACCCAACTCCCTATGGAGAAGGAAAGACAACTGTAAGCATTGGATTGGCAGATGCCTTAAATAAAATAGATAAAACGGTATTAGCTTTAAGACAACCTTCGATGGGACCTGTTTTTGGAATGAAAGGCGGAGCTACAGGAGGAGGATACTCTCAAATTATACCAATGGATGACATTAATCTTCATTTTACAGGAGATTTTCATGCGATAACATCAGCCAATAATTTATTATCAGCTGCTATTGATAATCATCTATTTCACGGCAACGAATTAAATATCGACAAAGATAAAATTTGCTTTAATCGTTGTTTAGATGTAAATGATCGTGCATTAAGAAGGGTAGAGTTAAATCAAAAAGAAATATCACATTCAGAGAAGTTCGATATAACAGCCGCTAGCGAAATAATGGTAATCTTTACCTTAGCAGATTCATTAGAGGATTTAACAAAAAGATTAGGTAATATTTTGATTGCTTATAATATGAATAATAAACCTATATTTGCTAAAGATTTAAAAATAGAAGGAGCGTTAACTGTAATATTAAAAGATGCTTTTTCACCAAATATTGTTCAAACTCTAGAAAATACACCTGCAATAGTTCATGGAGGACCATTTGCTAATATTGCCCATGGATGCAATAGTATAATAGCAACTAAAATGGCCCTGTCACTAGGAAAATACGTAGTAACAGAAGCGGGATTTGGATCTGATCTAGGTGCTGAAAAATTCATGAATATAAAGTGTCAAACATCTAATATCAAGCCAAATTGCATTGTTTTAGTGGCCACAGTAAAAGCTTTAAAATATAATGGTGGAGTAACAAAAGAAAATATATATTTAGAAGACGAAACAGCTTTAAATAGTGGAATAAGTAATTTAAAAAGACATATAGAACACTTGGGACAATATAATGTACCAGTTATAGTAGCAATAAATAAGTATAATACAGATACAGAACAAGAA
>CAYJHI010000009.1:0-5230 GCA_964370085.1 uncultured Muribaculaceae bacterium
TATACTACTATACTTAATGATATGCAAGACGGGAGATTAGGTTTAATTACTTTGGATCGTATCTCTAACAATTAGTTATCTAAATTAAAAAAGATATTAGAGGAGGGTTTTATGTCTAAAAAATATATGCTCGGTTACATTGAACTTGATATAAACAAAGATACTATGTCGTTGTCTAAAGTGCCACTTGATGTTTTACAAAAAACTAATTTAATAAGTGAAGTTAGAAAAAATAATAGTAGTATTAAATCACACATAGAAACGTTTGATAAACCACTTGAATACCATACTTTTCCTACCTTCAATAGAGGAATTAAATATATTCCTGAAATGCACTATTATGCAGATAACGTTGAAATTTATGATGTTGATGAGTTGTTAGAAGTTTTAGTTAATTATGAAAAGCATTTAGAATTTTATCAACCTTATAATAGTCGTTTTGCTGATACTACTTTAGAAAAAGATTCTGTGTTAAAAGCAGTTATCGAAGTAGAGTCTAAAACACAACAATATATTAAACAAGACATTTAATAGTGTCTTTTTCTATTTATTGACAAATATTAGTAATTAATTTAATATATAATAAAGGAGAGTAACATGAGTAAAAAATTTATTAAGTTTTTTGATAAACTATCAACTAATTGTATGAAGGGATTAGTATCTTTTTCTAAATTATCTGAAAAAAAAGAGGGGAAAGATATTTTAAACTTTTCTATTAAGTTAATTATAGCTATACTACTTATCTTATTAATGAAAATACCTACTGATATTTTGGTGGCACTTACAGAAGGTTTATTACATAGTTTACCAACTGTACTTAATCCATATTTAGTACCATTGATGAGTGTTTTAATACATTTATTATACTTTATTTTTAGTTTTCTCTTTTTGTATTATATATTTAAAGAAACACCTAAACGTAAATTAGATGCTTATCAAAAATTAGTAGTTCCTAAATTCCTAAATTTTATTAAAACTATTTTAGTAATACTAAACATACCTTTGATTTTAGGTGTTGTTATATTAACTTTGATATTTGCTATTTTAGTAGCGTTCTTATTTGCAGGTGTTTATTTTGTAAGTTTATTCTTATTAGTTATAAGTTTAATATCTCTTATATTGACAACGTCTATTTTAATAAGACAAACTATTGCTAAATAATGGAGAAGTTATGAGTAAAAATAAGAATCAAGAAATATTAGAAAATATTTTAATAACTGGTGATTTTAGTAAAGAAAATATTGCTCTTTTAATTAAAATGATTCCAGAGTTAATACCAATGATTGGTTTTGATCAAAAGCATCCACATCATCATTTAGATGTTTTTAATCATACTATATTGTCTATTAAGCTAAGTAAACTTAACTTTGATGTTCGTTTGGCACTTTTGTTTCACGATATCTCAAAACCTGAAACTTTTGTATTAGGAGAGGATAATGTTGGTCATTTTCCGAATCATGGGAATCATTCTAGTCAATATGTTGATCACATTTTAAAAAGATTAGGGTATGAAGATGTTTATATTAATAAAATAAGCAAACTTGTTAAAAATCACGATAATAGAATACCTAAGTATCCTCAAAACTTCTCTAAGTTTATTGAAGAGAATGGTATTTCTTATGCAAGGGATTTAATCAGTGTTCAAGAAGGGGATGCTCTGGCTCATAATCCTCTATACTTAGAAAAAAGAATTACCTATATTGAAACAATTAATAAATTATTAGATCATTATCAATCTAAAACATATCAAAAAGAAGAAAAGGGAGTGAAGAAATGAAACCAACAAAACTAATTACAGTTATTACGTTTAGTTTAATATTAGTTGTTTTTTCTAGTTGGCTTTTCTATGTTGAATCAAATACATTAGAACTTGCAAATGAAAAAATAGAATTAGATTTAACACCAGAAGTGATTACCAATGAATATTTAGTAGAAACAGATAAATTATATTACTTTCTATCTAACAGTGCTTATTTCAAAGTAGATGAGAGTTTTACTGATGATACTAAAATAATAGTAGAAACTTCTGTTTATAATGAATTTGGGCAGTTATCACTAATTAACAACGAAAGTACTTATCGTAACTATGTTTATGAGAATTATTTATATGAGTTTGAGACTGTAGATGATATGACCATCTATAATTATTTATTTAATGGAATTATGGAAGATTTATCAGAGAGAACTATCAGTAATTACGATTTAGTTATTTATCCTACGATAACTATTAGAGTTAGTGAAGCAAATAAAGATTTAGTTATTACTAATGGAAAAGGGGCTTAAGATGCCTCTTGTTAAGTTTAAAGATGAATTAATTGATAACTGTCAATATGAGAAAGATTTATATAAAGAAGGTATAACTTTAATTGCAGGAATAGACGAAGTAGGAAGAGGTCCATTAATAGGACCAGTCGTAGCAAGTTGTGTTATTATGCCTAAAGATTTTATAATAGAAGGATTAACTGACTCTAAGAAGGTATCTAAAAAGAAAAGAGATTATTTTTTTGAAGTTATTAAAGAAAATGCTTTAGGTATCGGAATAGGTATAATAGATGAAAAAGTAATTGATGAAGTAAACATCTATCAAGCCACCAAACTAGCCATGTATGAAGCAATTAATAATTGTCCGGTAACACCAGAACATATCTTAATTGATGCGATGCCCCTAGATTTAGAAATACCATCTACTTCTATTATTAAAGGTGACTTAAAATCTCATTCAATTGCGGCAGCTTCTATTATTGCTAAAGTAACTAGAGACAATATGATGGAAGAGTTAGATAAACTTCATCCTGAGTATGATTTCAAAAACAATATGGGATATCCCACTAAAAAACATTTAGAAGCAATTGAAAAATACGGAATTTTACATAATCATCGAAAAAGTTATGCGCCAATTAAAAATTACATACTATAATATAAATAGAACTTGACAAATATTATAAATACTAGTATAAGTTTTAGAGAAGGAGAACCTTATGAGTAAAAATTTAGTTATTGTGGAGTCACCTAGTAAAAGCAAAACGATTGAAAAATACCTAGGTAAGGACTTTAAAGTAGTCTCTAGTAAAGGACATATTAGAGATCTTGCAACCTCAGGTAAATTTGGACTAGGGGTTGATATAGAAAACGGTTTTGAACCTAACTATGTACCAATAAAAGGTAAATCAAGTGTTATTAAAGAATTAAAAAAAGATGTTAAAGATAGTGATAAAGTATATCTTGCTACCGATCCGGACCGTGAAGGAGAAGCGATATCTTGGCATTTATTAGATGCATTAGGAATTAAAGAAAATAATTATGAACGTGTTTTATTTAATGAGATTACTAAAGATAAAGTTATTGAAGCTATTAATAATCCAATAAAAATTGATTTTAATTTAGTGCATTCACAAGAAACAAGAAGAATATTAGATCGCATTATTGGTTTTAGACTTAGTAAATTAATGCAAAGCAAAATAGGAAGTAAGAGTGCAGGGCGTGTACAAAGTGTTGCCTTAAAACTTATAGTGGACCGTGAAAGAGAAATACAAGCTTTTAATCAAGAAGAATACTGGTCTATTAAAGCATTGTTTACTAAACCAGATTTAGAAGCTAATCTTTTTGAATACAAACAAGAAGAAATAAGTATTGCTAATGAAGAAGAAGCCGATAAAATAATTGCTGATTTATCTGATAGTTTTTTAGTACAAGATGTTACTGAAAAACAAAAGAAGAAAAAATCTAAGTTTCCTTATATAACTAGTAGTATGCAACAAGATGCTTCTAATAAATTAGGTTTTTCGGCTAAAAAGACGATGAGTGTTGCACAAAAGTTATACGAAGGTATTGATTTAGGAGATGAAACAGTAGGGCTTATTACCTATATGAGAACTGATTCTATTCGCCTATCAGATGAGTTTATTGGGAGTACATTTAACTATATCGAAAAAAACTTTGGTAAAGAATATATTGGTTATCCAAAAGCTGGTAAGAAAAAAGAGAATGTGCAAGATGCGCATGAAGCTATTAGACCCACTAGTATTTTAAGAGAACCAAGTAAAGTAAAACAATATTTATCTGCTGATGAGTATAAATTATATAGACTTGTTTACTACCGTGCCTTAGCATCCCTAATGGCAGATGCTAAAGTACTTGCAACTACTATTATTTTAAATAATAATGATTATTTGTTTAAAACAACTGGTCAAGTTCAATTGTTTGATGGTTATTTAAAAGTCTATAAAGACTATGAAGATAGTGAAGATAGAGAACTTCCTCATTTAGAAAGTGGTCAAAGTCTTACTAAAGAAGTGATTGATAAAGAACAACATTTCACAAAACCACCTAGTCGTTATACAGAAGCCAGACTAATTAAAGAAATGGAAGAGTTAGGTATTGGTAGACCGTCCACTTATGCTAAAACGATGGATACAATCAAAGAAAGATCTTATGTTACAATAGAAGAGAAGAAGTTTGTTCCAACTGAAAGTGGTTTTATAACTACAGATAAACTACAAGAATTTTTCTCGGATTTAATTAATGTTAAATATACGGCTTCTATGGAAGATGAATTAGATCAAGTTGCTGAAGGACAATTAGTATGGAATAAAGTACTTGATGAGTTTTATAAGTTATTTGAACCTAAAGTTAAAATAGCATTTGAAGATATGGAGAAAGAAGCACCAAAAGAAACTGGTGAGACTTGTCCTGAATGTGGTAATCCACTAGTATACCGTAAAGGTAAATATGGGGAATTTATCTCATGTAGTAATTATCCTGAATGTAAGCATATAAAAAAAGAAGAAAAAGTTGTTGTCGAAGTATGTGACTGTCCTCTATGCGATGGTAAAGTCGTTGAGAGAAAAACTAGAAGAGGTAAAATATTTTATGGGTGTAATAAGTTTCCTAAATGTAAATTTGCATCATGGGATAAACCTTTAAATGAGAAATGTCCTAAATGTGATAAACACTTAGTAGAAAAAGATAATAAAGTAAAATGTAGTGAATGTGAATACGAAAGAGACTAAAAAGTCTTTTTTTTTATTTAAAACTCTTATATAATAGAAATATAAAAGGAGAATACTATGAACAAAAAGGGATTTACTATTGTTGAGTTATTAGCAGTTATCTTAATATTAGGTTTAATTGCAGCCATTGCAGTGGCAGCAGTTAGTAATATTTTAGGGATGACAGAAGAAGAATATTATGAGACTCAAGAAGATTTAATTATACTAGCAGCAAGAGAATA
>CAYJHI010000009.1:5330-28335 GCA_964370085.1 uncultured Muribaculaceae bacterium
AAGAAGAATATTATGAGACTCAAGAAGATTTAATTATACTAGCAGCAAGAGAATATTATGTTAATAATCCAGTTTTATTACCTAAAATTGATGGGGATAGCAAAGAATTGGATTCTAGTAAGTTAATGGATGGCGATTACATCGAAGAAATAAAAGACCATACAGGGGCTTTGTGTACTAAAGTTTCAATTACTGTTACTTATAATGAAGCGAGAGATGAATATACTTATGCCGTGAATTGGCAATGTCCTAACTATACTAGCTAAAGAGGTGTTATATGAAATATTATTTATGTTTATATGAAAACGAGGATCACTTTACAACTTTAAAAGAAGCAGATAGTTTGCAAGAATTAGATGAATTTACAACTAACTTTGATAATTCTAATGCAATTAGAGACTCCTTTTTAAACGAGAGTAGTCAAGTAGCACACAAAAGAACTTCTGTTAGAATTATTGCTTTAGAAAAATTTGGTCATAGCAGTAAGCAACATAAAGTATCTATTCTTTATAAGAAAGAAAAAATATTTCTTAATTATGATTACTTAATCACAGAAATAGAGAACAAGTTGTTTTTACCTCAATATCAAAAAGTTTTAGCAAATTTGAATTTAAGTTTTCCTAGTCCTTCAGTAGAGGGACAATGGCGATTATTAAAGTCACTTACACGAGTAAAACTAAATCAAACAATTAGGAAAATGAGAGAGGAAGCATACGCTAAATATCAATCTAGTTCGTTATATTTAGAAAGAAAAGAAGCAAGTGATAAAATGCAGTGCTGCGATGCAAACTTAATTGATCATAAGACTTTAAAAAATGCCAATATAACTGTTAATGCAAATTTTTACAGAGTTACAGAGGAAATGTATCCTAAAGGTGAGAATATTTCAAAGAAACAGTTCATTACTGATTTACAAACGGCACTTATTTCAAATGTTAAAAAAAGATATGGTTCTAAGCATCCAAGTGATAAAGATAAAGGCTATTTTTATATCCGTAAAATCTATAGTAAATTGAAATCATACGAAGAAAGAGATCATCTTCTACAGTATTATCCATCACCAGTAGAACCAGTTGAACTATTAGATGATTTTATTCGTTTACCAAAAGAAGTTTCAAAAGAAGAATATATCGAAACAATAGAAAGTGTTAGAGCATATGAAAAAACATATTTATAACTATTATGATTATTTAACTTATGAAAAGAAGTACTCTAATCATACTATTATTAATTATAAAGATGATTTAGAAGAGTTTTCTAACTACTTAGTTAAAGAAAACTTAAATATTGATGATTTTACATATCAAGATGTTAGATTGTTTCTAATGTATTATAAAAATGATAAAGCATATAGTAAAAGTACTATTTCTAGAAAACTAAGTGCAATTAGAAGCTTTTATAAGTACTTAAATAATCATGATATTATAGATAGCAATCCCTTTAGTTTAATAAGTTCTCCTAAGAAAGATAAATTACTACCGAAGTATTTTGAATATAATGAATTAGAAGAATTATTCGCTATATGTGATGATACACCTTTAGGACAAAGAGACTTATTGTTATTAGAAATACTATATGCTACTGGAGTTCGTGTTTTCGAATTAGTTAATATTAAAATCACGGATATTAGTGAGACAGAACAAAAGATTAAAGTATTAGGTAAAGGTAACAAAGAAAGATATGTTCATTACGGAGAATATGCCAAAAAAGCACTAGATCATTATCTAAAAGAAGGAAGAAAACAACTATTAAAAGAAAGTAGTTCATATTTATTTTTAAATCATTTAGGTGGCTGTTTAACAGATAGAGGAGTTCGTTATATTTTAGATAAGATAGTAAAGAAAACTTCTCTTAATAAAAATATATCTCCCCATATGTTAAGACATACCTTTGCAACACATTTACTAAACGAAGGATGTGATTTGTCTTCAGTTCAAGAAATGTTAGGACACGAGTCAATTAAAGCAACACAAATATACACCCATGTTTCTACTGATCGACTAAAAGACATATATTATAGTGCATTTAAGCGTGCCAAAAAATAAAGTTAATAGAAATATTAACTTTTTCTTTTTTATTAAGGGCTATTTTGATATAATTATATTATCTTGAGGTGAACATAATGATAGAGGAGTTTATAACAGAAGAACAATTATATAATCGTATAAGACCTGCTTTAAATACTAAAAGAGTAGAATTAGTTAAATTGGGATTAAAAGAAGTCACTAACGAAAATATATGGTCTTATTTAAAAGAGGTAGTATGGTCTTCCTCTGTAGACTTAACTCTTTCTGATATTGTAAATGATATATTACATTTAGAAAAGTCAGAGTTATTAAAATTTATTAATTATGGTGCGACAGAGGATTTGTTTTAGGAGGATGTATGAAAAAAGTAATAATTTATTTACTTGTCTTTTTATTATTGACAGGTTTAGTAATTGTTGGATTTAATCCAATTTTCTCTAATATGCGTTTTGGTTTAGATTTAAGTGGAGGGTTTGAGGTTTTATATCAAGTAGAATCGATTGATGGTGAAGATATAACTAGTGACAAAGTTACTAGTACTTACAAAACTCTATTACGTAGATTAGATGGTTTAGGAGTAAGTGAACCTAACATTACAGTTGAAGGTGAAGATCGTATTAGAGTTCAACTAGCAGGTATCACTAACGAAGAAGAAGCTAGAGTTCAACTTGGGAAAACGGCATCTTTAACGTTTCGTGATACAAATGATAATTTGTTAATGACTAGTGAGGTTTTATCCAATGCTAGAGTAGGTGTTGATAATCAAGGTAATCCTGCGGTATCATTACAAATTAAAGATAAAGAACTTTTCTATGAAGTAACTAAAAAAGTTAGTGAATCTACTAATAACCAAATTGTTATCTGGTTAGATTATGACTCTATGACTGATAATTATTTACGTGAGCAAGATGAATGTGGGGCGTTTAGTAGTTCTAATTGTTTATCTGATGCAAGAGTTTCACAAGCTTTTTCAAGTGATGTTATCATCGAAGGTAACTTTACTAAAGAAGAGGCAGAAAACCTAGTAGACTTGATAAATTCAGGTAGTTTGCCTACTAAACTTACAGAGATTTCT
Organism: uncultured Muribaculaceae bacterium; assembly: GCA_964370085.1. Classification (GTDB taxonomy): domain Bacteria; phylum Bacillota_I; class Bacilli_A; order RF39; family UBA660; genus CARZYU01. The sequence continues at coordinate 8,433 of CAYJHI010000009.1, forward strand.
TCACGTACAGTGGAAGCATCATTTGGAGAAGATACACTAGAAAACACTATATTAGCAGGTATTATTGGTATTAGTTTAATTGTTATATTGATGATTGCTATTTATCGTTTTTCTGGGCTGATATCGGCTATATCAATTATTGTTTATTCATATTTAGTATTTTTAACTTTTTGGATAACAGGCGGCGCTTTAAGTTTACCAGGTATTGCAGCAATCGTATTAGGTATTGGTATGGCAGTGGATGCAAATGTACTTACTTTTTCTAGAATTAAGGAAGAACTAAAAGCAGGTAATTCATTATCTGAAGCATTTAAAAAGGGAAGTAAGCGTAGTTTTACAACTATCCTAGATTCTAACCTTACAACACTTTTAGTAGCTGTTATCTTATTTATCTTCGGTGAAACTAGTGTTAAAGGTTTTGCTACAATGTTAATAATTACTATACTTGTAACAATGATAACAATGGTTTTCCTAACAAGATTTATTATGAAGCGTTTTATTAAAACAAAATATTTTGAAAAAAAGAAAAGCTTATTCATTGGTTACAACGAAAACAAACAAAAAGAAGTTAAAAAGCATCACTATATCAAATATATTGGGCCATCATTTATTGTATCGGGCATCATAATTTTAGTAGGTGCCATTATGTTTACAATTAATGGATTTAACCTAGGTATTGATTATCAAGGTGGAACTAATATAACTTTGAAAGATACAACCGAAGTATCATTAACAGAGATAGAAACAGAATTAGAAGATTTAGATTTAAATGTTAGAAATATTGAAATTATCGAAAATTTAGATGGTAGTAAAGAAACTAAGATAACAGTAGATGAAGTAATTGTCGAAGGTGATAACGATTCCGATCTAATTACAATAAATGAACTAAAAGATTTCATAGAAGAAGAGTACAAAGCAGATGTTGATATTTCTGTTGTTAGTAATGTCGTTAAAGAAGATTTAACTAAAAATGCTATTACTTCAGTTATAATTGCACTAATTGCTATAATTGTTTATATTTCGATTCGCTATCGTTTAAGTTATGCGATTGCGGCTGTTTTGGCCATCTTCCATGATGTTTTAATCATCTTTATGATGTTTGCCATATTTAGATTTGAAATATCAGTTATCTTTATCGCGGCCGTTCTAGCAATCATTGGTTATTCGATAAACGATACAATTGTAACGTTTGATAGATTAAGAGAGAATATTGCTAATGATGACAATAAAGAAAAACTAACTTTACGAGAAATTGTTAACTTAAGTATTAATCAAACAATGATGCGTTCAATTGTTACATCAGTAACGACACTTTTACCAATCATTGCCTTAATATTCTTAGGTTCAAGAGAAATACTTAACTTTAATATTGCATTATTAATAGGTCTAATAAGTGGTACATATTCATCTATTATGATCGCACCAGGTATTTGGTTATTTCTTGAAAATAAATTTTCTAAAAGAGCTAAAACTAAGAAACCTAGAAAAATATATGCAGATGAATTAGATGAAAAAGAAATAAAAGGAATTAATTCTTAACTATAGAAAGGGATGGTTAGATGAAAAAAGATAAAAAATTATCGACGATTGAAGATATTTTAGTAAGTTTTGAAACCTATGCAGATGAACCTGAAAATCTCAAACGTATAAGAGATAGTTATATATATGCCGAAGAAAAACATCGTGGACAGTTTCGAAAAAGTGGAGAACCATATATTTACCATCCACTTGCCGTTGCTCACATTCTAACAGAAATACAAGCTGATGCTGATACTTTAATTTCGGCAATCCTTCATGATATTATTGAAGACTGTGATGTAACAAGAGAAGATGTTGAAGAGATGTTTGGTAAGGACGTTGCATCTTTAGTTCATGGTGTTACCAAGTTAGGAAAAATTCATTTTTCGACAGAGAATGATTACTTAATAGAATATTATAAAAAAATAATTGTTGGAATGAGTGAAGATGTTAGAGTTATTATTATTAAACTTGCTGATAGACTACACAACATGCGAACACTATATGCTCTAAGCAGTGAAAAACAAAAGAAAATTGCTAAAGAAACAATTGAAATATTAACACCAATTGCACATCACTTAGGAATGTACAAAATCAAAAGTGAACTTGAAGATTTATGTTTAAGATACTTGAAACCAGAAATATTTTACGACATCGTTGAAAAACTTAACAACACTAAGTTAGAACGAGATAAAGCCGTTTACGAAATGCAAAGGGATGTTTCAGAAATTCTTAATGACCATAACATTGTTCACGAAATAAAAGGACGAAGCAAAAGTATTCATAGTATTTATAATAAGTTGGATAAAGGTAAAAAGTTCAACGACATATATGATTTACTTGCTCTTCGTATCTATGTTGAAAAGGAACAAGAATGTTATTTAGCACTTGGTATTATTCATTCTAAATATAAACCTATTCCTAAAAGATTTAAAGACTATGTAGCTATGCCTAAAGTAAATGGATATCAGTCATTACACACAACTGTCTTTGGATCAGACGGAGATATTTTCGAAATTCAAATTAGAACTTACGATATGGATGAAATAGCGGAAAATGGAGTTGCTTCTCACTGGGCTTATAAAGAGAGAAATGATGCCAACAGCAGTAATAAGACTAGTACTGAACAAAAACTACAGTTCTTTAAATCAATAATAGAATTATCTGAAGAAACAATGACTTCTGAAGATTTTGTTAATAGTGTTCGTGATGAAGTTTTAAATAATAATATTTATGTTTTTACCCCCAAAGGTGATATTATTGAGTTATCAAAAGGTTCAACACCTATTGATTTTGCTTACAAAGTACATACAAAAGTAGGTGAAACAATGGTAGGAGCAATTGTTAACAATAATATAGTACCGTTAAACTATGAACTTCAAAACAACGACATTGTTAAAATCAATACAAGTAAAAATAGTAATGGACCTTCGAAAGAATGGTTGAATATTGTTAAATCAACTCAAACAAAAAATAAAATAAAAGCTTTCTTTGTAAAAAGTGAAAAAGAAGTATATATTGAAAGAGGTAAAGATGCTCTTGAAAAAGAACTTCGTAAAAGAAAATTATCTTTCTCCGAATTCTTTTCTAATTCTAACTTAGAGACATTAAATAGTGAACTTAAAACAATCAACTTAGAAGATATTTATCTACATGTTGGTAATAACAAATTTTCTCCTATTTCTGTTGTTAACACTCTTTATAAAGAGGAAGTAAAAGAGATTAAACCAACGCCTAATTCGAAAGTGGTAACTGATAATAATGCTGATATTATAGTAGATGGAATTGACAAAGTAAAAGTCACATTAGCTCAGTGTTGTAGTCCAATACCAGGAGATGATATTGTAGGTTTTATTTCTAAAAACAATGGAATAACCATTCATAGAAAAATTTGTCATAATTTAGCAGTTTTAGATAAAAGATTAGTTAATGTCAGTTGGAATAACTCTGTTAATGATAAGTATGTTACAACGTTAATGGTTTATACCAATAATAGAGAGAATAATCTTCTTGATTTAATTCAAAAAGCTAATTACATGGATGTTAGTTTTGACCGAATCAATACATCTTCTAAAGGAGAAGGTTTGATATATGAAGTTGACTTCCACGTTAGAGATAATGATCATTTAAATAAATTAATTCTAAGTTTAACTAAGTTATCATATATAGATAAAATAGAGAGAGTAATTAAATGAGAATAGTTGCACAAAGAGTAAAAGAAGCATCTGTAAAAGTTGATAATAAAGTAGTAGGAGAAATATCTAAAGGATTAGTTCTGCTAGTTGGATTTAAAGATAGTGATAGGTTAGAAGATATACCAAAGTATGTTAAAAAAATAATTAATCTACGTATTTTCAATGATAATGCTGGCAATATGAATCTCTCTGTTATGGATGTTAAAGGAGAAGTTCTCTCTATCTCACAATTTACACTGTATGGAGATTGTCAAAAAGGAAATAGACCTAGTTTTATAGAATCGATGAAAAAAGAAAGTGCTAAAGAGTTCTACAAAGTATTTAATCAACAATTAAAAGAACACTTAAATGTAGAAACAGGAATCTTTGGTGCTGATATGCAAGTTAGTTTAATCAATGATGGACCAGTTACAATAATTATATAAAGAGGTGATATATATGTTTAAAAACAAACTAAATTTTCGTTTATTAAATATACTAATTTTAATTCTAGTTCTATATATAGGAGCTACTACTGTCGAACTGTGGAGTGGAGTAGTAGGTACTGTTTTCAATCTAATCGTTCCATTCATAGTAGCATTTTGTATTGCATATGCACTTTCTCCATTAGTGAGATATTTAGAAGAAAAAGGAGTCAGAAAACAATTAGCAGTGGCAATTATCGTTATATCTATTTTAGCTTTAATAATTGTGATAATATCAATGACACTTCCACTTATTTACGAACAATTAGTAGTTTTATCAGGAATGCTAGGAGAACTTATTCAAGATTTATCAAAACGTTTTGATATTAACTTAGGTGATGTTGGAACAAGTTTATCAGCGAGTTTAAATAACTTTATCGGTACAATAGGACAAGTTGTTTCTAGTGGAACTATTGATTTCTTAGGTAAATCTGTTGGTTACTTAACACAAGGAATAATTACTCTAATCTTGTCAATCTACTTCTTGTTTGATATGAGTAAATATCGAAATGCCGTTTCTTTAGTAACTAGACGTTCTACCAGAAAGACATATCGTTATTTAAAACAATTAGATGGTGAACTAACACAATACTTAAAAGGATTGTTTATAAATTCTATAATTATGTTTGTAGAGTATACATTATTATTCTTTATCATAGGTCATCCAAACTGGTTACTACTTGGGATACTAGCTGGGCTTACAACTGTAATACCTTATTTTGGAGGGTTATTTACTAACTTAATAGCAGTGCTTACAGCTACAGTAGTATCAACACCACTATTTATTGCAACAATCGTTATATGTGCAATATTCCCACAAATAGATGGTTATGTTATTTCACCAAGAGTATATGGTAAAACAAATAATATTAATCCAATCTTAGCAATTGTGGCTGTTTCAATCGGAGGAAGCCTAGCAGGATTTATAGGAATAATTATATCTTTACCAATTGTTATAATTTTATCTCATACTTTTAAATTCTTTAAAGAAGATATTAAAGAAGGAATGTCAAAAGTAAAACAATCGATTTAGTCAAAAGGCTAAATCTTTTCTTTTACATAATTTCCCATAATTTTTAGTTAATTATCTTAATAGTTGTGAGTTATACTAGATTCATGAAAGGAGATGGTATATGATCAAATGTTTGAAAAACTAGCCAACAATAAAATTACATATATATAATTTTAAAGGAGGTAGATAGAAAAATAGGCAAGATGATGTTATACTATTATTAGGTGGTGGATTATGTATACAATATGTTTAGTCGAAGATGAAACAAATTTAAAAGACTTAGTAAAAACTTATTTAGAAAATGCTAATTACAAAGTAGTAAGTTTTGAAAAGGGGATGGATGCTATTAAATACATCGGTCAACGAGTTGATTTGTGGATTTTAGACATAATGCTAGCAGACGAAATAAGTGGATATGACATTATCAAAGAAATCAGAAAAAGCGATCACCAGACACCTGTTATTTTTACTTCAGCACGTGATCAAGATCTTGATAAAATAATAGGATTAGAGTTAGGAAGTGATGATTATCTTACTAAACCTTACTCACCTAAAGAACTTGTACTAAGAGTTAATAATATTATTAAGAGAATCTACAAAAAAACAAGCAGTAGTATAGTTCATTATGAAGATTACAATATCGATATCGATAAAAGAGCAGTAGTCTTCAATGATAAAGAATTACAACTAACGACGTTAGAGTTTGATCTATTAATGTTATTCTTAGAAAATAAAAACAAGAGTTTTGCAAGAGAAGAGATATTAAATGCTGTTTGGGGAAGTGACTATTTTGGTACTGATCGTGCTGTTGATGACTTAGTCAGAAGATTAAGAAAGAAAATGCCTAAATTAAATTTAGTAACGATATATCGTTATGGGTACCGCCTAACATGAGAAAATCTATGTATAAACTTAGTTATCAACTATTAATATTAATTCTCTTAATGTTCATGGTAGTTATAGTTCTATTAGGTTTAATATTACCTAATACCATTGTACCCATCGCAGAACAAAATCTCTACAGTTATTTATCTCAACCGTTATCATACATGAATCAAGAAAGTAGTAATAAAGTAATAGATGCTAATATTGGATATATTTATATATTAGAAGATCAAATACTTACTACTCAAAACGTTAAAACAATAACTAATGATGCAGATGTTGAAGAGTTATTGGAGAAAACAACAGGTACTCACGGAAAGATAAAGGTTGGAGATCGAGATTATTATTATACAACCAACAATACACAACTAAATTTAACAATAGTTGCTATTACAGATAATGACTATATAAACGATATTAAACAAAGTATCCTTAATACTATTTTACCAATTATCTTAATAACGTTTACTATCATTGCTGTAGTACTAATTGCATGGAGTGGAATAATAGTTAGAAAAATAGAAAAACTTAAATTACGAGTAGATAACTTTGATGATGATTCATTATCTAAAACTACAGCGTTTGAAATAGATGATGAAATAAGATCTTTATCACTTGCAATCGAAGACATGCGTAACTCCTTAAAAAATCAAGAAGAATACCGTAATCAAATGTATCAAAATATATCTCATGATTTTAAAACTCCTCTTACCGTTATAAAATCATATATAGAAGCTGCCGAAGATGGTGTTGAAGAAACACCTAAAGCGCTTGAAATAATTAAAAGCCAAACTGACAATTTAGAACAAAAAGTTCACTCTCTATTATACTTAAATAAACTTGATTACTTAAAAGATTCTAATGATTTCAATTTTCATGTCATCGATATTGAAAAAATAATTGATGAAGCTATTACTAAGTTTAAATTTCAACGAAAAGATATAGATTTCATTAAAGTTATAACAAAGAACAATAGTTTTGTAGGTACTAATGATTTATTTGAAACAATAATTGAAAACATATTACAAAACTTTACTCGTTATGCAGAAAAAGAAATAAAAATAACTGTTAAAAACAATAAAATTGTATTATATAATGATGGAAGAAACATTGATCCAGAATTCCTTGAAGCCATGTTCACACCCTTTCGAAAAGGTATTAAAGGAGAATTTGGATTAGGATTATCTATTGTTAAGAAATCACTTAATTTAATGAATTACAATGTTGTTGTTAAAAATCATAAAAAAGGTGTATCGTTTACTATATATAAAGCCACTAAATAGTGGTTTTTTTCTTGATTTTATAAATAAAATTGTTTATTATAAATTTATAGGAGAAATTATGAATAAGAAAATAATAAGAGATATTAATAAAATTTTAGAATTGCCAGAAGTCCAAGCAACAAAAGAGGAAATATCAATGTACGATATGCAAAGAAAACTTAATGAAGAGTTTTCAAGATATCCAGTACTTAATAGTAGTGTGACACTTAATTACTTAAATGGTCCAGCACTTAAAAGAATAATTACAGGAAGTCCTAAATACGTTAAAATGATTCGTACATCTGATGCTAATAATACTTCTATCACTTTGTTTAGTGGGGATTTGAGAAACTATGTAGATGGTAAAAATAAACTTGAATTTTTCTTAGATGAAGAAGGAAGTTTGTTAGTTAGCGGTAAAGATGAGTCAAAAAAAGCCAAAAAAATGTATACTCATATTAAGAAAAATCACAGTGAATACATTAAAGAACAATTAGAACAATTGAATGAATTGAAAAAAGAATATGGCTTATATTATAACAATGGATATCTGAACACTGAAGCAGAATTAGGAAAAGTAAGATATAGTATTGATAACTTGAAAGTATTTGGTTTCGATAATACATGTTTAGAAAGTAGAATTGTTTATAATAGGAGTATGCCAAAGACACATATTTCAATTAGTGAAATAGAAAAAAATAGACACGCAGTCTTTTATGAAGGACCTGAACTCGATGAAGTATTAGACAAACATAAAACAGATATTTTAAAGAGATCTATTGTTACAATTGGTAGTTTACAACCAGGATTTCAAAAGATACTTACAAAATAGCTATAACAGAACAATAAATATATGAATAAGGTATTGTCAAACAAGATTTTATTTGTTATAATCTTATTGTTCATGTTTTTGGCGAGATAGCTCAGCTGGCTAGAGCGCTCGGTTCATACCCGAAAGGTCGTGGGTTCAACTCCCTCTCTCGCTACCAATAAGTGATCAAAGTATAGACTTAAGTGTCTGTACTTTTTTTTGTTTTATAAAAAAGTTGAACCAAAATGAGCTTTTTTGTTAATTTGTGCATCACTTTTTCTAACTTTTTGCGAATAATAAAGTAGGAGGTGTTATTATTAAAAAGTTAGAGATTATCTATCAAGATGGTTATAGTGACTGTGGGATAACTTGTCTTTTAATGTTAATTAGATATTATGGTGGAAATGTTTCACTAGAATACTTAAGAGAAGTTACTTATACTACCACTAACGGAACTACTTTCTATCACTTATTAGAAGCTGCAAAGAAATTAGGTTTTTCTGGTAAAGGAATAGCTTGTTCACTAGAAGACCTTGCTGATAATTTTCTACCTATAATAGCTCATGTTCAAATTCAAAATCTTTATCATTTTGTAGTTGTTGTCAAGAATGTTCCTTCAAAAAAGAAGATTGTTATTTTAGATCCATCTAAAGGTATAGTTACTTATACTTACCAATCTTTTAAAGAAATTAGTAGTAATAATTATTTATATTTAACCCCTAACAAGAAACTTCCTTATTATAGACAAAAGAAGATTATTAGTACAATTATTATGAAAGTATTAAAAGAGAATAGGATGTCGTTTGTTTATCTGTCCTTTCTATCGGTTGTTTTCATTACTTTGCATCTTTTGACGGCTTATTCTTTTCAGTACATATTAGATTATAGTATTGCTAGTAACATCACTAACAATTTAACTAATATTGTATTATTTCTTCTTTTGATTATTGTTACTAAGCTTTTGTCAGAATTTATTCGAAATCATACTTTAAACAAACAACAACTTAAAATAGAAAAAGTCCTATATAACACTACTTATGAGCAAATAATAACACTTCCGCATTTATATTATCGAAACCGTCCAACTGGTGAGATATTAACAAGAATAATTGATTTATCAGAAGTCAGAAACTTTGTTTTCAATATCATTAACTTTCTACAACAGGACTTATTAGTTTTTACTTTTTCAATTGTTTTAATTTTTCTAATAGAAGTTAGATTAGGGATATTAACTTTCAGTTTAGGACTAGTCATCTTTTTATTGAATGTTATTTTTCAACCTAAGTTTTATCTTCATAATTCTATCTTGAAAGAGGAGAGTGCTAAGATGAATAGTTATATGTTAGAAACAATTAAAGGTAACGAAACAATTAAAGGCTTACATCTTGAAGAGACATTTATTGAACAGTTTCATGAGAGATTAGATAATTATCATCAACAGGTATTAAAATTAACTAAAAAATTGTTTTTAGAAAGATATCTTCGCTATAATTTCGTTGAAATCAGTAATCTTTTATTTATTGCCATCGGAGCTTATTTAGTAATGATTAATGACTTGACGATCGGTAATTTATTGTCTTTTCAAATGCTATTACCATATGTCTTAACAGCATTTCAGAACTTTTCAATCCAGTGTTTGTCTTATTATCAATCTAAAATAAGTCTTAATCGAATAAGGGATGTTTATGATGTGAAAAAAGAAGAATTTCATCATAGTCATCACTATAAATATAAAAACGAAGCCTCTATTATTAAAATTAATAATTTAAGTTACTCTTATGATAGTATTAACTATATTTTTAATAACTTTAATTTTGAGGTAAATAAGAGTGATAAATTATTAATATGTGGTAGTAGTGGTTTTGGGAAAAGCACATTATTTAAACTTATTTTTAAATTAATAGAGGTACCACTTGATACCATATTTATAAAAGGCATTGATATAAATAGACTTCATTTAAATGACTTGCGTAAGATGATAACTTATATTTCTCAAGATGAGATATTATTTACTAAAACATTAAAAGAAAACATTATATTGAATAGATCTATATCAGATGAGGAATTTAGAGAAGTTTGCAAAATAACTCTAGTTGATGAAATTGTTAAAGAAAAAAATATTGGCTATGATATGGTATTAGAAGAGAATGGTTTTAACTTGTCTGGAGGGGAAAGGCAACGTATTATAATAGCAAGAGCGCTTTTGAATAATAGTGAAATATATTTATTTGATGAGGCTTTTAGTCAAATAGATAAAAGAAAAGAACGTATTATTTTAAACGGTATTTTTAAAAGATATAAAGATTATACTTTTTTAAATATATCTCATCGTTATAGTAACAAAGATCTTTTTACGAAACAAATATTTCTAGATAGAAAGGGTAAGTATCATGATAAGAAAAATCGTTAGTGCCTTTTGTATAATTACTATGTTGATTATCATATCAGTACAGGCAATCTCTATAAAGATTGAAATAAGAGATACATATTCTATTATTTCAACTGAGAGTAACACTTATTTAATTAGTATTGATTATGATAAGTTGTATCAACTTGATGATAATATTTTTTACTATGAAGACACATCTTATTCTTTTGAAATTATAAAAATAGTTGAGACAATTAATACTGATGATAAATATTATCAGATTATAGAGATATCTTTGAGTGATGACTTTAAGTTAGATGATGATTTAATTAATATTCAATTATTTAAAGAATTTTTGCCAATTTATCAAGTTGTTTTCGATAGTATAACAAGGAGGAATTATGAATAATATGACTAAACAACAATTAATAGACACTAAAGGAGGCTTTTCTGTTTGGATAGGTATTACTATTGCAGCAGTCGTCGTTTTTTTAGTAGGAGTAATCGATGGATTTGTTCATCCAAAAGAGTGTGAATAGGAGGAAGTATGTATAAAATTGAATATGAACAACTTAAGGATATTAAAGGAGGCACTAATATAACCGGTTCTTTAATAGATGCAATTACTAGCTTAGTAGGTTTTGTTTATGATATAGGTAAAAGCATAGGATCATCTTTCAGAAGAATTAAAAGTGATAATTTATGTTCATTAGAATAAAAAAAATAATCATAAGTATTTTTATAATAATGATTACCTATCTCTTGAGTTTTTTGCTTTTTGAATTCGGTACGTATATAGGTACTCTTATCAGAAGAATTTACGAACTCAGTTGTCATTAAAATAATAAAATAATAGACCGAAACCTCTCAAAAAAGCCTTTTCTTATCCTAAAATCAATTAAAATGTCATTTTATGTAAAATTTTGTTTTACTTTTTAAAAAGCATGTGCTATAATTTTTTTTAGGAAATACGAAGGGAGGGGAGAATATGACACGAGTTGAAGTAAGAGGAAATTTAGACTTATCTTTAAAGAAGTTTAAACAAAAAGTGGCAAGAGACGGAGTCCCTTCTGAATGTAAAAAACGCGAAGGTTATGACAAACCAGGAGTTAAACGTAGAAATGCTAAAAAAGAAGCAATAAAAAATTCACGTAAAAAAAGTCGTAAAGACCGTAGTGCAGGAAGAGATTAATCTCTTCCTTTTTTATTAATTAATTGTTATAATATTGTTAGAAAGAGGGATAATATGAATTTAGTAGAACAAATAACAAATGATTTAAAAGAAGCGATGAAAGCACAAGACAAAGAAAGATTAACAGTAATAAGAATGGTTAAAGCTTCTATGAAACTAGAAGAAATTGATCGTAAAAGAGAACTTAATGACGAATTAGTAATCGATGTTGTTAACAAACAAATTAAAATGAGACAAGACTCAATTGAAGAGTTTAAGAAAGCTAATCGTACTGATTTGGTTGAAAAAAATGAAGAAGAAGTTAAAATGCTAGAAAAGTATTTACCGGAACCACTATCAAAAGAAGAAGTTGAAGCTATAATAAATAAAGCAGTTCAAGAAGTAAATGCTACTACTATAAGAGAAATGGGACAAGTTATGACAATTGTATCTCCGCAAGTAAAAGGACGTTACGACATGAAAGAAGTTAGCACTATTATTAGAGCAAAATTACAATAACTACTTAAGAGACTAATAATTAGTCTTTTTTTTTCATATTCTTTAAGAGGTGATACAATGTTAAAACAAATTGTTGAGTATATTAAAGAAGAAGAATTTAAATTAACCATTTATCGAGATAGAGTTCATATCATGAATTATCAAGAACTTTTGTCTTTAGAGAACAACATGATTAGAATAAAAGGAACTGATCAAAGATATTATGTTAAAGGAAAAGACTTAATAGTGAATAGATTGTTAAACAAAGAAATCCTTATCGTAGGTAAATTCTTAGAAGTAGAGATTAAATATGATGAAGAGTAGTTATAAAATAAGTATTACAGGAAAAAATATTAAACGTTTTTTAAAACAACTAATCAAATTAAAAATAAATCTTTATCATATAAACGAAAGTAAAAATCAATTAATTTTAATATGTGATCAAGAAAACTACTATAAAATCAAAAGCATCAAAACTACTTATAAAATCAAATTATTAGATATAAAAGGAATAGATAAATACAAAAATATCTTTAAAAGACATCTCATTTTTATAACCTTATTTATACTAGGAGTAATTTTATTGATTTTAATGTCTAATGTTATCTTAGAAGTAGAAGTTATTCATAATGACAAAGAACTAAAAGAACTTCTATTAGAAGAATTAGAAAGTCATAATATAAAAAAATATAGTTTAAAAGTAGATTATCAAGAGAAAGAAAAAATAATAGATAGTATTATAAAAAAGTATCCAGATAAATTAGAATGGTTAGAAATAACAGAAGTAGGTAATAGTTATATTATAAGAGTAGAGGAAAGAATCATTGAGTCAGAAACTATTACTAATAATCCACAAAATTTAGTTGCTGCTAAAGATGGTATGATAACCGAAATAATTGCATCAAGCGGAACTGTTTTAAAAGAAAAGTATGATTATGTCAAAAAAGGAGATATTATAGTAACAGGAGTAATCAAAAATAATGAAACGATAATGAATCAAACTGATGCACTAGGACAAGTAAAAGCTGAAACATGGTATACAATAGAAGTAGAGATGCCACTTAATTATTACGAAGAATATTATACAGAACAAGAACAAAAAACATGGCAATTTACCTTATTTTCTAATAGTATCAATCTTTTTAATTTTAATTCTTACTCAAAAAAAGAACAAACTGTTGAGTTCTACTTAGGATGCAATCTTTTCCCTTTAGGTTTACAGTATGTAACTGAAAAAGAAAAAACAATAATTGATGAAGAATATACAGAAGAAGAAGCTATAATTAAAGCAGAAGAGCTAGCAAGCACTAAATTATTAGCAACTCTAGAACAAGGAAGTGAAATTATTTATCAAAAAACTTTGAAAAAAACGCAAAATAATAGTAAAATAATAATAGAAGTGTTCTTCAAAGTGATTGAAGATATAACTTCATATCAAGAAATTATCGAGGAAAACGTCGAAGAAATAGAATAGTAGGTGATTATATGATAGAACCTATTTCAGAAATGATAAACAGTGCAGTTGATTTAACATGGCCTTTTATAATAATAGGTGTCATTATCATAGTGCCTTTAAGACTACTTTACTTATACCAAGCAAAACAAAAAGTCATCGTTTATAAAGAACTTCTTTTACTAGCAGTTATTATTTATATATTATCGTTAATACAAATAGTTACCTTTGAAGATGTTGTTAATTATGGTACTAATAATTTCATACCCTTTCAAGAAATGATGAGGTATGAGTTAGGTAGTAGATTATTCATTAAAAATGTATTAGGAAATATTCTTCTTTTTATACCTTACGGAATATTTACCTCATTCTTTTTAAAAGTTAAAAAACTATGGATTATTTTACTTATGGTAATAACAAGTTCTATTGCCATAGAAATAACCCAATTATCAATTGGAAGAGTATTTGATATAGATGATATCATTTTAAATGTAATTGGTGGTATACTAGGGTTTAGTTTGTACCACGGTGCTATTCATTTTAAAGATAGTTTACCAGAAGTATTAAAAAAAGAATGGATTTTAAATGTTATTTCAATACTAATAGTAATAGGTATAACATTTTTAATAGTAGGTGTATTATGATAAACTTAGAAATTATTAATTTAGTTAATGAAAAAATAAGCGAACTAGAAAAAGTGAAAGAAGTATTACTTTATGCATGTGAAAAAGAGAAACTTGAAAATGTTTCTTTTAATGTTATAATAGTAGATAATCAAAAAATTCAAGAAATCAACAGGGAGTACCGAGGTAAAGACTATGTAACGGATGTAATCACTTTTGCACTAGAGGACGAAAAAAGCATGGTTACAACAGAAGAAAGGTTATTAGGAGATATATATATATCCTTAGAAAGAACTAAAGAACAGGCAATAGAATATGATCATTCCTTTTTAAGAGAACTAGCCTTTTTAGCAATACATGGTTTTTACCATCTGCTAGGTTATGATCACGAAACGAAAGAAGAAGAAGAAATAATGTTTAAATTACAAGAAGAGGTGTTAAAGAAGTATGAAATTACAAGATAGAAGAAAACAAAGAGGTATTAGTAGATTTTGGAAAAGTTTTAGTTATTCATGGGATGGTTTTAAATATGCTTACATGAACGAACAAAGTATTTTAATTCACTTAATTGCAGTAATAATTGTAGTGGTATTAGGAATATGGTTATCAATAAGTGCTATAGAATGGTTATTATGTGTTTGTATGTTTGGATTTGTATTAGGAGCAGAGTTGTTAAACACATCTATTGAAGCAACCGTCGATATGGCAATGCCTGATATTCATCCATTAGCTAAAATTGCCAAAGACACTGCTAGTGCAGCAGTTGCAGTATTGGCTGTTATGTCGGCTATAGTTGGTTTGGTTATTTTTGTTCCTAAAATATTAGAAATGCTAGGAATTATGTAAGGAGAAGTAAATGAAAGAGAAGTTATTAAAATTATTAGAAAACAGTTATTCACCATACTCTAATTTTAGAGTTAGTGCAATTGTTACAACTAAAGACGGCAAAGAATATACTGGAGTAAATGTAGAAAACGCTTCTTACGGTGCTAGTATATGTGCGGAAAGAACTGCTATCCTAAAAGCTATATCAGAAGGAAATAAAAAGGAAAACTTAGAAAAAATATACGTTATGGTTGATAGTGATAAAATAAGCAGTTGCTGTTTTCAATGTCGTCAAGTTATCACAGAATTTTTTTATGAAGATAAAGAAATCACTTTATATAACAACAAAGGGGATAGCAAAACATATACAGTTAAAGAAATGTGTCCTTATCCATTTACAAGTGAGGATTTATAATGAAAAAGTGTGGATATGTTAGCATCGTTGGTAGACCAAACGTTGGAAAAAGTACTTTATTAAATTCTCTTTTAGATTATAAACTTGCAATCACTTCAGATAAAAGCGGTACAACAAGAAATATAATCCAAGGTATTTATAATGATGACGAAAGCCAAATTATCTTTGTGGATACTCCAGGTATTCACAAACCACAACATCGTCTGGGAACTAATATGAATCGAAAAGCTTATAATACTATCGATGGAGTAGATGTTGTTTTATTTGTTATAGATTGTGAAAAAGGATATGGTAAAGGTGATGATTTCATCTTAGAAAGAATTAAAAACAGTGAAGTTCCAGTTTATCTAATCCTTAATAAAGTAGATCGTATCGTTAAAGAAAATCTTTTAGGTATGATTATGGAATTAAAAGAAAAGTTTGAGTTCAAAGAAATAATCCCAATATCAGCTTTGAAAAAAGATAATTTACAAGCTTTAATCAAATGTTTAAAAGATGATTTACCAGTACAAGATTTAATTTTTGATGAAGATGAACTTACAACGATTACTACTAGATTCTTAATAAGCGAAATAGTTAGAGAAAAACTATTACGTTTAACTAAAGATGAAATACCTCATTCAGTAACTTGTTATACAGAAACATTTGAGGAAGAAGAAAACATTGTTAATGTTGGAGTTGTAATCGTAGTAGACCGTGATAATTTAAAAAAGATCATTATTGGTAAACAAGGACAAATGTTAAAAGAAGTAGGAACAAGAGCCAGATTTGATATCGAAAAAATGTTAGAGAAAAAAGTATATCTGACAACCTTTGTTAAAGTTTTAAAGTCATGGCGAGATAAAGAAAAACACCTTGTTGAATTAGAACTTGAAGATGAATAAAAACAACTAATCCCTACCACTATAATAGTAGTGGAGGATATATGGAAGATATATTATGGGATTTATTTAAAAAAACAGGTGATGTTAAATATTTCATCATGTTCAATCAAATAAAAAGAAAGAAGTGAGTAAATGAAAATAGTCAAAGTAGAAGGTTTTGTTATTCACGATACCACTTATGGAGAAACCAGCAAAATACTTAATGTTCTTACTAAAGAATATGGTATGATAGGAATTATTTCTAAAGGATGTAAGTCTTTGAAGAGTAAACTTCGTAGTGTATCTAATAAGATGACTTATGGCTACTTTCATATTTATTATAAAGAAGATGGATTATCAACACTTATAACAGTTGATTTAATTAATCCTTATTTTAACATAATGAAGGACTTAGAAAAGGTTAGTTATGTTACATACTTAATGGAATTAGTTAACCAAGTCGTAAAACAGACAAATGATAACATCTTTTCTATGTTTATAGATACTGTTACAAAAATAGAAGAAGGATATGACAATGGTATTTTAACTAATATATTAGAGTTGAAATTATTGGATGCTTTAGGAGTAAAACCTAATTTAGACAGTTGTACTATTTGTGGAAGTACACACAACATTATTACAATAAGTGGAAGTGCCGGTGGTTTTCTTTGCGAAGATTGTCGAACTAATGAAAGAATAGTTTCCAATAAAGCTATTCAATTACTAAGAATGTTTTATTATGTTGATATAAGTAAAATTTCTAAGTTAGAAGTGAAAAGTGATGTCAAAAAAGAAATAAATGAATTTATAGATGAGTATTATGACCGTTATACAGGACTTTATTTAAAAAGTAAAAAATTTCTAAAAAACATATTAAAAATAAGTTAAGAGGTAAAAATGAACTATTATATATTAATACCCTTATTAGCATTAATAAGCGCACAGACTATTAAGTTCGTTATTGAATCTATTAAAGCTCATAAGTTAAAATGGGCTCGTTGGTTTAATGGGAGCGGAGGTATGCCTAGTTCGCATACAACATTAGTTTCTTCAATTACAACTATTGTAGGGTTAACAGAAGGATTTAATTCCTTACTATTTGCTGTATGTATTTGTTTCGGATTGATAGTAGCATACGACGCGATGGGACTTAGAAAAGAAAGTGGTAAACAAGCAGCCGCTTTAAATACTATTATGGATGAATTAGTTGAACATCCGGATAAAATACATTATCGTAAATTGAAAGAGGAATTAGGTCATAATCCTAGCGAAGTTCTAGCAGGTTTATTTTTTGGTAGTCTTTTCAGTTTATTAATGATACAATTATTCATATAAAAGGAGAACTTTATGGAAAAAATAACAATGGAAGAATTAGTTAATTATTGTAAACAATATGGATTTGTTTATCAAGGAAGCGAAATATATGGAGGACTTGCTAATACTTGGGATTATGGACCACTAGGAGCAAGAGTAAAAAATAATGTCAAAGATGCATGGCGTAAGAAGTTTATTCAAGAAAGAAAAAGTGCCTATGAAATTGACCCAACTATTTTGATGCATCCAAAAGTATGGGAAGCATCAGGACATGTAGGAGGTTTTTCAGATCCTCTTATTGATTGTAAGAATTGTAAAACAAGACATCGCGCTGATAAAATGTTAGAAGAAAACAATGTTGAAGCAGCAGACGCACTAACTCATGAAGAAATGATTGAAGTTATTAAAGAACGTAATATTTGTTGTCCTAATTGTGGCAAAAATGATTTTACTGATATTAGAGAGTTCAAATTAATGTTTGAAACACACCGTGGTGTAACAGAAGAAAGCAAGATGAAAATCTATTTAAGACCAGAGAACGCTCAAGGTGAATACGTTAACTATTTAAATGTTTTAAGAACAACTAGAACTAAAATACCTTTTAGTATAGGACAAATAGGTAAAGCATTTCGTAATGAGATTACACCAGGTAACTTCATGTTTAGAACAATTGAATTTGAACAAATGGAATATCAAACTTTTTGTAAAGAAGGACAAGACGAAGAGTTGTATGAATATTTTAAAGAGTTCGGTAAGAAGTTTTATACTGATTTAGGTATTGATGAAAACAAACTGAAATTCAAAGATCATGATAAATTAGTTTTTTATGCTAAAGCAGCTTGTGATATATGTTATGAATTCCCATGGGGATTTGATGAAATAAACGGAACTCACAATAGAACTAATTATGACTTATCAAGACATGAAGAGTTCAGTAAAGTAGCGATGAGTTATACAGATCCAGAAACTAACGAGAAATATATCCCATATATTATTGAAAGTACATATGGAGTTGACCGTAGTGTATTAGCATTATTAACTGAAGCATATACTAAGGAGCAGTTAGAGAACGAAGAAAGAGAAGTATTGAAACTACATCCTTTCCTAGCGCCTTATAAAGTAGCAATTTTGCCTTTAATGAAAAAATATCATACTGAAAAAGCTAGTGAGTTATTTGATTATTTTAATAAATATTTTATGACTACTTATGATGAAGCTGGATCTATTGGTAAAAGATATAGAAGACAAGATGCAATTGGAACACCGTTTTCAATAACTATAGATGATGATACTCTTAATAACAATACAGTTACCATTAGAGATAGAGACACAATGGAACAAATAACTTTACCAGTAGAAGAAGTTATTAAATATGTAGAAGAGAGAGTTAGACTTGACTAAACCTATTATTGGTGTAGTACTTAGAAGTACCAAAATAGAAGAAGCAAATTGTTTATTTATCTCAGAGAAAACAAGAAGAGGAATTATTAAAAGTGGTGGAGAAGTATTTAGTATAACACCTCCGCAAGACATTATTTATATTGAAACAAAAGGTAACGAACTACCAGAATTAACAGAACTTGAAAAAGATTTAATTGAAAGACAATTAGATTATATTGATGGATTGTTTATGCCTGGTGGTGATAAATTTTCAGAATATGATAGATATTTACTAGAAAGAGCAATTTTAAAAAAGATACCTATCTTAGGAGTATGCTTAGGAATGCAAATAATGAGCTGTTACAAACAACAAGTTATATTACAAGAAATTTCTAATCATCAGTCAATTGACAACGATGAGAAATATCATCATAAAATAATTATCAAAGAAGATTCTAAACTTTACCAAATTCTTAACAAAGAAGAAATAACAGTAAATAGTTTTCATAGTAAAATGGTATATGAAAACTATATATATCAAACAGTAGCTAAAAGTGAAGATGGTTGTATAGAAGCAATTGAATATCCAACAGAAACTTTTAATATTGGTTTGCAGTGGCATCCTGAATATATGGTTGAATATGATGAGGATGCTAGAAAAATAATGAATGCTTTTATAGAAGCTTCTTTAACTTGTAGGAAGAGAAAAGCCGATATTATAAAAATACAATAACTTTAACATTGTTACATAAGGAAAAAAATTATAAAATACATAAAATACTTGACATTTCCTAGGTAAATAGCATATAATTATAGCAGTCAAGAAAAGGAAAGAGATTTATATCC
>CAYJHI010000010.1:0-9313 GCA_964370085.1 uncultured Muribaculaceae bacterium
ATCACCTATATTAATATATGTTATAGGTGATTTTTTGTTATTTATTTAGAAATTATTCATATATCCATATAGTACCTCTAGTGCCATGTGTCCAGTAAGATGCTCCTGATGAAGTCATGAATGCAAACAACCCTGATGAGGTGCCACCATTTTGGTCACCACTACGTAAAGTCCAGTGATTAGTACTTCCATTTGTAATAGTTGCATAGTCTCCATACCATCCTGCAGTTTCACTAATTGCTTGACCATAACCACTGTTCCCATATTGATTACCGGATGTGCTATGTTCATATAAATCATAATATTTAGGATTCAAACTAGTAAATCCTGATAATGAATAATCTATTTCTCCAAGCGAATTTTTTTGAAGACCCATAGTCCTTTCCCAAAGACATCCCGACATATCAAAAACTCCTGATATATTTCCTGTAGTACTTGAGTTATACTCATTAGATAAAACAGTTCCATATGAATTTAAACAAGCGGAATTTCCACCAACACTACCTACATTAGCGCCACATCCAGTAATTTGTTTGGAATAGTTATTTGGTAAAACTTCACTGTTTTTTCCATACAAAGATGAAGCTAAATAGGCGACTGCAGACCACTCACTGTTTTTGATAAGATGCGAATCAATCTTATCACTATTATTCATATATAAATTTTCAATACTTTTTACAGTATTAAAATATGTAGATAGATTAATATTTCTTATCGGAGAAGATGCTGGTAATGATGTTGGAGCACTTATTGTACCTGTCAACTCAAACTTATTAACCCAAAAACCATTTACTTCTGCAATAGTTACTCCATCATAATAACTAAATGCTGGATGAGTATACCACTCTCCCAAAAAAGTTGAATCTTTTTTTTCTGTTGTTGTGTCAACAAATCTTATATTTATTTCTTGCATTTCTGTCTTATCTTCACTCCATGATGGCGACGTCTGAACTTCATCCCAGATCTGATATTCAAATCTAGGTATCCACACATAATATACGGAAACATGAGCGGGATTTATTTCAGTGTCTTTAGGAGCATTATTATAAATGTTTCTATTATTTTCATCTATGATCATAACAGCATTAGCCCATTGCTTGTCATTATAATCATACCATTTTGAAGTCACATCAGCTTTTAAAATAGATCCATCCGCTTCTATAACAACTGGTATTAAGCCAGTTGTAAGAATCGGATCTGTGCCAGCAAGTATAATATCTTTATAATCATCATACAACTCAAAATGATATTTTAGATGAACTGATGAATTTTCATCAACCGTATTGGTGTTTTTGTGAGATATTACTAGTTCAAAAACAGTTGTACCATACTCTATTTTTGTAGAAAAAGTTATATTTCTAATTTCCCATATTATGTTTTGATTGCTAGATATTAATTCTTCTATATTGTCTAGAAGATAACTGTTAGGAGTAGTATTATTAAGTGTTATTTCATAGATCACTTTGGAAGAATTATTTGGTAAGGTAACATGTACTTCAGTGCTATCTTTTGTAAAATCACTCGAGTAAGTTTCATATGCTCCATCGACAAATTCTTTTACTGTAATGGAACTTACTTGTATTTGTTTGGCCGGATTTACAACAACATTCCCACTTATTGTCAAATCTGTATTTAAAGCAGAATACCCAATAGACATAAAACTTACGAAAAATAATATTGTTAGGCAAATTAAAATGTTTTTTGTCATATTGCTCCTCTGTATGATGTATTATTATATTATATAGCAAAATCTAAAATAAAACAAACAAGCCTATACCAAAAGTGTAAAACGTTTAATGCAATAATTAGTATGTAGCTAGTTTGTATATGAACATGTTTACTATGTTTTAAGTATTGAAACTTCAACTGTGCTAGATGTCTGTATTTAAATCATGATTATCACATAATTATTTTTTACTTTGTCTTGATTTTTTTATTATGGATTTGTTAGAAATATTCGCTAATTTCCCGTCATGGAAATATTACTGTTTTTATATCCACAATGAGGACATTCTTGTATATGATTTTGTAATTTATCATTACTTTCTTTTGTTCCTAGTGAATAATTAATACTATATATTATTAATTGTTCACTTTCTTTTTTACAATTACTGCATATTACTTTCTCTTTTTTTACTTTTGTCATAATTATTTTTCCTTTAATTCTTCAAATTTAGCCGCCATAGTTGGATTGTTTTTAGTTATCTTTTTAATACTCAAATCTTGTGCTTTGTTATTTGCTAGTCTTAAATTATTTTCACTAGATAATAACGCTGTTTTTGTTTTTTCTAAATGCTTTATTGTTTCGTCAATCTCTTTTATAGCTGTTTGGAAACGATCACTGGCTAATTGGTAATTTTTACCAAATTTCTCTTTAAATTCATTCATATCTTTTTCAAAGTTAGATATATCTACATTTTGACTTTTTAATTCTTGCAACTGCGATTTATATTCCACTGACTTTAACGCTGCGTTTCTTAATAATGTAATTATAGGTATAAAGAATTGAGGTCTAATTACATACATTTTAGGATACATATAAGATAAGTCTACTATACCTGTATTATATAATTCATCAGCACTTTCTAATAGTGATACTAACACTGCATATTCACAACCTTTTTCATTTCGATCTTTATCTAATTCTTTTAAGAAGTCAATATTTTTCTTTTTAGTGGCAGTTGTATCCATTTCATTTTTCATCTCAAACATAATAGAGATAAATTCAACATTATCTTCTGTTGATTCTCTGAAGATATAATCTCCTTTACTACCTGTTTTACTATCATTATCTTTTTCAAAGTAAGAATTTTGAAAACCAGTAGCACGCAATCTATTAAATTCTATCTCACAGTGTTTTTCTAAAGTTTCCCCTAGCATCTTAGTAGACATTTTTGTTTTAAGATCTTTGTAATAACTAATGGTCTCATCTTTTTCTTTTAGTTTTAAATCATAACCATCTTTAATAGTTTTTAGCATTAATTCATTATTAGTCTTTACTGAAGTTATTTCATTAGTAAGTTTATCAATTAGTCTATCTTTATCTACTAAATTATCTTTGTTTTTAACTTCTTCTTCTTTAAGTGCTAGTAATT
The DNA here is from genome assembly GCA_964370085.1 of uncultured Muribaculaceae bacterium. Taxonomy (GTDB): domain Bacteria; phylum Bacillota_I; class Bacilli_A; order RF39; family UBA660; genus CARZYU01. The sequence continues at coordinate 3,096 of CAYJHI010000010.1, forward strand.
TATCTGACTCACTTCTTTCTATAATGGATTTAAGTTTTTCTATTTCTAAAGTTTTTTCTGTTAACTTTGTTTGTAATTCTTGTTCTGATTTAGCTTCTTCTAATTTAAGTTTACCTTTTAATGTTTCTATTTCTAATTTAGTGGCATTCAAACTTTTTTCTAATTCAGCATTTGCTTTAGCTTTGATTAGTTTTATTTCATTTTCTTTTTCAGAATCTATTAATTCTAATTTAGAATTTAATTCTTTTGTAAATTCACTATTTCTTACTTGATCTACTATAGCAAGATAATCACTTTCATCAACAATAAATTTTTCATGACATTTAGGACATTTTATTTCGTTCATAGTTAATTCCTTTCATTAATACTATTTCTGTAAATATTATATCATGCAAAAAAGAAATTACTTAAAATTTCTTTTTGTTTTAGTAAATGTTTTTTTAGTTGGTTTTTCTACTTCGTATTCATTTTGATACCATTCTAAGAATTCATCTGTTGCTGATTCTTTACTTTTACGATGAATGCTCAACTCTTCATTAGTCATTTCTGCTAATGTTTTAGTATTACCTTCCGGTATAAATACTTGCCATAACTTAGATTTAGCATTATCTGGTAATTCTCCTCTTATTTTATCACTTATTGTTCCTATAGAATTACTAAAGAAAACTTTATATTCATTTCCATCATAGAATGCTAAACAGTCTACAAAATACGCTTTTCTATTTTCTACCTTTTTCATTTTCTTTAATAATTTTTCAGGATTATTGGCAATTCCACTTCTTTTAACAAATGTACCTGGATATCCTGGATTATCCGGATAATCAACAATATAGAATCCATTATCAATCACAAAACATGGTTGTTTATACATATCATAGGCTTTTTCTGCTTTATCAATTGCAATTGCCGCTATATCATTTGTTTCTAATTCTTCACTATCAATGAAAGCATATTTTATTTTTACTTTTTTACCTTTATTTCTTTCTTCTACTGCTTTATTTTTACCGGGGTTACTACTTGCAAATATTACTTTTTTCATTTTTTTCTCCTTTGTTACATTATTCCACAGTATGTGGTAATATTTATGTCACTTCTATAATTTATATATTATTTGACTTGGGCTCCTATTTTACCACATATTTAGTATTTTTTCCAGTAAAAAAGTTTGATATCTTATTTATCAAACTCATCATAAATATTTCCTACTATTTCTTCTAAAATATCTTCTATTGTAATCATACCTATATAATCATTATTTTCATCAATTATTATTCCTATTTGACTCTTGTTTCTTTTTAATTTATTGAAAGCTTCATATATTAATTTATTTTGAGGAATAAATACTGGTTTACGCATAATTGTTTGTAAGTCTACACCTTCTTTATCAATATTTCTTAATATATCTTTACTATGGATTATACCTATTATTTTGTTTGTTGCTTTATCATAGACAGGTAGTTTACTGTATGCAAGTTTCTTGTCTTTAAATATTTTAGTTGTTTTTTCAAATGAATAATCACTATTAATTATAAACATATCATCTTTTTTAGTCATAATTTTTGCTATTTCAACATCATTAAATTCTAAAATATTGTGAATATATTTTTGCTCATATTTTTGTAGCGTCCCGTTTTCATGACACTCATCAATTAATATTTTAACTTCTTCTTCTGTTGCAATTTCTTGATCATGTTCATTAACTCCAAATAGTTTTGATACTAGATTAGTTAATTTAGTTAGGATATAAACGAACGGTGAAAAGATAATAGAAATAAATTTCAAAATTCCTATGGTTCTATATGCTACTTTTTCATCGTGTTTCATTGCGATTCTTTTAGGAACTAATTCTCCAAATACTAACATTAATCCTGATAGAATTATTGTTATTGTAACTACTGCTATTGCATTCCATGTATTTTCATTTAATATTGGTAATATTTCATATAAATATGGTGACAATCTGTCTGCAAATGTTGTTGCTGCAAATGCACTTGATAGGAAGCCTGCAAACGTAATACCTATTTGAATAGTTGCTAAAAATTTACTAGGAGATTTTAGCATCTTATTTATTTCAATAGCTTTCTTATTTCCTTTTGTTGCCTCTTTTTTTATCTTGTAGTCATTTAATGTTATAAAGGACATCTCTATGGCTGCTAATAGTGCATTACACATTATTAGTACTATTAACACTGTTATTTCTATTATCATTTTATTCACTTCTTTCCAATTATAGTATATCATAATTGATTACATAAAAAAAGATAACTATATAGTTATAATTATCTTCTCACTTAATTGTTTTAGTCGTTATCTCTATCATCATCATCATCATCACTGTCATCGTCATCGTCGTCATCATCATCATCATTGTCATCATCGTCATCATCGTCATTATCATTATTATTACTATTACTATTATTATTATTTTGACTTTCATTAATATCTATATCTGTCTTAATGATTTCTCCTGTAATAGCATTAATGTCATATTCATAATCACCATTAATAGTATTAAACTCTACTTCATAAACCATAATACTATTTTCTAAGTCAAATTCTACTTCTAAATCATGATATTCAGTAACATTAGCATTTTGTAATGCAATTGCTAGTACTTCTTCTTCTGATAAATAGTTATTTGTTGAAGCTTTACCTTCTTTCGTAATATTTGTTAATTGATTTTTAGATGATTCTAGTAATAAATTTAAATCATTTGTTGTTAACTCTACTAATGTTTCAAAGTTGTATAAAGAATTATTTTCCACAATTTTGTTAATTAATTCTACTTTTCCTAAGGAAATATTATACTTATTGGCTAATTCTTCATTAGTTTGTGTTTTTTCCACAACTTGTGTAATTACTGATGATTCAATGTTATTGTTAGTTAGTTCTTTTTGCACAGTGTTGTTTACTTGTTCTACTATTTGATTAGCATTTTCCCCATTTCCTGTTACTAACACTGAATTTTTATCTTGTGTCAAATAATTGTCATTTACTAATTCATTTACTACTTTTTCAGTTGCTGTTTCAATTGTTTCTCCAGTTACTTTTATATCTTCTATTATACTTGTACCATCTTGATTAATAGCTTCTATTGTTTGAACATTACCATTTGCATCTATTCCCATTTCAACTGATGGATTTACATCAATTGTTATAGTTGTCACAATTGGATTAGTACTTGTCATTGTTAATACAAGAATCAAACTTGCTACTGCAAGAGTTGGTCCTACTATTAAAGGTATTATATTTCTCTTTGTTTTTTTCTTTTCATTTTCCATTCTTAAAATTACTCCTTCGTTGTTATCTAATTTTCTTTGAATGGCACTGAAATCACTTTTAATTAACTGATCAGTTAAATTATTTAGATCTTTTTTAATTCTTTTATCTTTCATTTTATACACCATCCTTATAAATTAAGCGAATTTTTTTCATCGCCCTATGATATTTAGAGAGTACTGTTGATAATTTTAAATCTAGAAGATTAGCTATTTCTCTAAATTTATAATTATCAATGGAATTTAATATAAATATTTGTCTTTCTTCTTCATCTAATTCTTCAATTATACTTTTTATTAATAATTTATTATAATTTTCATTAGTACTAGTACCTATGATTTCTTCTATCTCTTTTAAATCAGTTGCTTCTCTTTTTTTATTGTTTTTAATTTTGTTCAAACACAAATTTCTAGTGATTGTTAAGATCCATGCCATTGGTTTATTCCTAGGATTATAATTTTTAGCATACTTATTAATATTAATATAAGTATCTTGCATGACATCTTCTGCATCACTACAATTTTTCAAAATAGATAGAGCAAAACGATAGACATATGTTCTTGTTTCATTGTATAACATTTCTAATGCTAATGTATCTTGATTTGCTATTTTATGAAGATAGTTTTCTAGTATTTTTTTATCTATATTTTTTTCCATATTTTCTCCTCTCATATATATAACAATTTAAATAGTAATTTTATTGCACTTTTTTTTATTATATCATCTTTTATGTTATACTTATTATAATAAGAGGTGTAATATTATGAAAAGTTTTATATTAAAAAATGGTAGATTGGTTCTTTTTATGTTAATGATACTATGTTTTGCTTTTTTAGGATCTTTTTTTGTCAAATCTAATGAAATGCAAAAATTTAATGAAAATGCGGTTAGTACTACTGGTTATTTAATTAGTTCTTTTCAAAAAGATGCTAATCTATATAGTAATCATTATGAGTATTTTGTCGATGATACTAGCTATACAGTGTGGTTAGATGAAACTGATGTTCCTGTTAATAACGAGAGAATTATACGTTATGAGGAAGGTAATCCGTATAGCACTGAGAAAATAACAGAAACTACTGTCAATGAATCTCTTTTATTAGCAATTCTTTGTGCACTTGCTTTCATTGTAACTTTTATAATTATGAAACATATTAAAAAGAAGAACTCTATATATGATAAAATTGTTAATCATACTACTGACGCTGTTAATAATACTTTTGATAAGACTGCTGATTTTATTTTGAAGAGTGATAAGGTTTCTGATACGGTTGATAGTTCTATTACGACTTTAAATACAATGAGTAATGTTACTAATAAAAATGTTCATACTATATCTTTAGTGTTAATTGGATGTGCTTATGTATTTTCTTTAATCGCTATTTTTGTAGTATTATTTATTCCTGATGCTAAATACTTATCTAGTGATTATGTTGAAACTATTGCTGTTTCTATTGGTCATAGTAGTTCTGATACTCATGACTATTCTATTTCCTTTGAATTTTTGCACAAGGACGTATCTTATACTTTACAGCATGATACAAATAGTTATCCTCTTAAAGAACAAGAAGAAACTATTATCTATAATATTAACAATCCAAACGATTCTCATTATGGTAGTAAAGCTTCTATTTTCGGCGGTATTATTGGTTTAGCTGCTGTTTCTACTGTTTCCTTCGGGTTGATATTTATTTTTACAAATAGAGGTTATAAGAAAAAGGCTAATATAAATTAACCTTTTTTTATGGCTTTAACGGGACAATTAATATAGCAATCACCGCATTCATCACATCTATTTTTATCTATTGAATATTTATTATCTATGTTAGTGATAGCATCGAATGAACATTTTTTTTGACATAATCCACATTTAATACATTTTTCTTGATTTATAATTAATCCTTTGTATTTTTCTTCTTGATTGTGTGAAAAATATACTCTTTCTAACTTATGATCTCTTTTTTCTTTTTCAAAGTCATAATCAAATATATCTCCATAATATGATTTAATACAGAAGATTACCATAGCATTATACTTACCTTGATCTTTTATACATAAATCGAAATCAGGATTATTTTTAGTTTTAATCATATCTAGAGTTACTTCTTCTACAACTCCTGTTAATCTTATTGAATATCCTTTGTCAAACATTGGCATTCCATCTTTATCATGAGTTACCTTACTATTAGCATTAAGTCCACATATAGAAACCTTACTTGTTTCTTTTAATTCTTTATAGAAATCTTTAGTATGCATAGTCATAAAGTACAATCCTTCTTCATCATATGCTCTTAAATGTGCTATTCTTGTTTGAGGATTACCTTCTTTGTCAACTGTTGCAAACGTTAGACAGCCTATATCATTAAATTTTTTATATACTTCTTTTATTGTCATTTATTTCCTCCATAATTGTACTTAAATACTCATTTTCTGATAATTCTATTTTATATGTTGGTCTTTGATCTTCAATATTTTCTCGATAATAGATTTTTGCTATTTCATCACCATACATCTCTTGAATAAAATATTCTGTATTACCTCTTTTTCGCAATCTTTCTTTCATATGTTCATTTGCTGGTAAACTTGTATAGACTAAACAATATGGTTCTTTTAACGTATTAATGTAATCTACTATTTCACTATTAGGCGTTAGTAATAATATTTTATCACTGTTTAAATTGCTACTTATCAGTTTCTTAGTGTATTCTTGATAATCTATATTTACTACTATTCTTTCTTTAGAGCCTTTTGCCGTTTCATTAACTATGGTTTCTTCTCTTCCATATTTATAGTTCGATCTTAGTCTATCTATATCTATATACCTTTGATCTTGTTGTCCTAAATATGTTTTACCTGTTCCTGGTGTTGTTATAAATATTTTTATATCTTTTAGTTCTATATTTTTGTCTGTTACTTTTTCTATTTTCATAATTATGTCC
>CAYJHI010000010.1:9413-28314 GCA_964370085.1 uncultured Muribaculaceae bacterium
ATCTTTTAGTTCTATATTTTTGTCTGTTACTTTTTCTATTTTCATAATTATGTCCTTATTTTTTACTTGCTAATGCTATTACACTTTTTATGAAATCATTTTTGCCATTAATGTAAGCAGTTCTGTCATTTGGATATTTAGTTGCTAGTTTTTTCTTTAAGTTTTGATATTCTGTTATTTTGGTTGGATTATTTCTTAAATAATCTCTAAATAGTATAGTTTCTTTATATCTATCACTTGTTGTTTCCATTATATGAATAAAGTGAGTTCTGTTATCTTCAGGACCTTTTCTTAAAAGTATTTCATCTGATACTGAATCTTCTTTTACAGAATATAAAGTATTATCTTTTACTAGGTTTTGATAATATTTATACGTTTTTAATGTACTTACTCCTATGGCTATATCAATTATTGGTTTTGCAGATAATCCTTCTATAGAGGTAGAACCTACATGCTCTATTGTTTTTGCTTCCTCTTTGAATATTTTCTTTAAGTTTTCTTCTTCTCTTTGGAATTCCTTCTTCCAATCACTTTGATAATTTTCTAATTTAACTATTCCTTTTGCTAATCCCATATTTTCTCCTTTCATTTTATAAAGTTGTATATCAGTTAAATATATCATTTTATTTAATAAAAGTCATTTGTTTTAGCAAAAAAAAGAATCTTTCGATTCTTTTAGTCTAAAATATTTTTTAATATTATGGTTTTAGTTCTACTCATTTCTTTAAGAGTACTCATTACTCCTTCATTACCTATTCCCGAATGTTTCCACCCACCAAATGGCATTTCAAATGATCTAAAGAAAGATGCTCCATTGATAATTGCTCCTCCGCATTCTAGTGCATTGGCTACTTTCATACATGTTTTCATATCTTTTGAAATAATATTTCCACATAATCCAAATGATGAACTATTAGCTATTTGAATTGCTTCATCTAAATCAGAGTATTCAATAATCGATACTACTGGTCCAAATATTTCTAAGTCTTTTGCAACCGGCATATCTTTTGTTACATTGTCAATAATAGTTGGTTCATAGAAAGCCTTGCTTCTTCGTCCACCGTAAACTATTTTAGCTCCTAATGCTACTTGTTCATTGACTTGTTTTTCAATATTTATCGCAGCATTTTCGTTTATTAGGCATCCTAGATCACTACTCATGTCTATAGGATTTCCTATTTTTATTTGTTTTACTCTTTCGACTAACTTATTAGTAAATTCTTCTTTTACATCTTTATGTATTAGGAATCTTTTAGATGCACAACAAACTTGTCCTGTATTATAAAATCTTCCCCATATAGTTTCATTGACTGCTAGGTCTACATCTCCATCATTGTGTAGAATAAAGGCATCATTTCCTCCTAGCTCTAACATTAAATGAGTTAGGTTGTCACTACATGTTTTCATTGTTTCCATACCAGCTTTAGTAGATCCTGTTAAACTTACTAAATCTACACCTTTATTTTTTGCTAAGGATTGAGCTGCTAATGCTCCAGCACCATTTATCACGTTAATGGCACCTTCATCTACTCCTGCTTCTAATAATAACTCAGCATATTTACATAGAGTTAAAGGGTTATGTGATGACGGTTTTAAAATCACTGCATTTCCCATTATTAAAGCGCTTGGTACTTTTTGAGTAAATAAATCACTTGGAAAGTTAAATGGTATGATTGCTACTACTACACCATGTGGTGCTTGTATAGTATATTGGATAGTTTTTTCTTGGCCTTTTTCTTGGCCATTTGGAATTAGGCTTCCGTATTCATGTTTTGCTTTTTCAACAAAAGCTCTTAAGCCAATGTTTACATTTGCAATTTCTCCTATTGCTTCTTTTAATGGTTTTCCAGTTTCCATACAAAGTAATTTAGCTAATTCATCTTTATGTTCAATTACTAAATCATTGAATTTGTATAAAATATCTGCTCTTTCATGTAATGGTCTTTTACTCCATAACTTAAAACCTTCTCTAGCAGCTTCCACTGCTTTATTACAATCTTCTTCAGTACTTTCTGGTACTGTATCAATTAGTTCTTCAGTTGCTGGATTGATAACATTTATCACGTTGTTATCGCTTGCTTCTAACCATTCTTTCCCTATTAAATTCTTTGCCATTTTTTATTCCTCAAACCCTGTATAAGATAGAGATAGTCCTCCTACTGTATTTGAACTATGCTCGCTACTTCCGTATTCTCCAAATGTAAACGCCATTAAGAATTCTTTATCTTTAGTTGCTTTTTTTACTTCTGGATAGATTCTATCTTCTATTTTTGCTAATGACAATCCTAATCTTCTTCCACCACAATGAATTAAGAAATAACTTTTAGCATTATCGTTCATCATTTCATTTAATTTATTAACTGTTTTTTCATTTGCTTCTAGAATATCTTCTGGTGTATTAGTTAATAAAATAACTGCTGTGTTAGTAGCAAGATCTGCTCCAATATTCATTGATCCATCTGGATTTGAAAACATTGGATGTCTTACTGCTGTGATATTACCGATTGGATCTTTTACTCCAAGTGGTTGACAGATAGTTTCAACTAAGATTCCACCTTCTTTTAGGGCTTCCATGTCTTTACCAGTCCACTCTGCATACTTTTCTACTGCAGGTACTCCATCAATCTTAACTAGTTTTCTTTTTCCTTCAACTTCTGTAATAATACCTACTTTATCAGTTTCAGAATAAGCGCCAGCATAAATATTTTTCATTTTAGTTTCAGTAAAGAATACTGCAATGGCACATCCATTACTAAAAACTTTATCATTGCAGATAACACTCCACTTTCCTTCTACTGTGTTATCAGCAGCACTTCCTCCAAATACTGGAATATCTCCAAGTACATCTTGAATACCTTTTAAATACTCTTCTTCTTCACCTGGATTTGCACTCATAAAGAAATAATCTGGTTCTTTATCTTTTCCTTTTACTTGTTCCATTACTTCAGCAGCTATTTTTGCTCCTATTTCTCTTGGTGTCTTATCAGTCTTTTCGCTTCCTGCTACTATAACTTCTGCGTTTCCTCCAAAAGACATCATTCCTGAATATCCAGTTTCGCTGTTTAAATATCCATCATGTGTACATATAGCAGCACTTGACGTACATCCTAAAAATGGTATATTAGGTGCTACGCTTTGAATTCCCTTTACAATCTCATTTTGATCATATACAACTGATGTAAATAAGATTCCTGCTTTCATTTCTTTTAAATTAGATGTTGTTGCTGTTTCAACTCCTGATTGAAAAGCATCACTATTTTGACTATAACCTACTTTTGTCTTCATAAATCCTCCTACCTTAATATTACTCTTGAAATATTTTATCCACAAGTAGAATTGGTTTTTTTTGTGTTAATGGACAGTAAATTGTCGTCAATTGTCGTAAAAAAGGTTTTGTTGTCACATTTTTTTGTCTTTATAGTTTTTTAACTCTATAAATGAGTGTTCTATATTTTCTATCTCTAGTTCTTTTTTAATATTATTTAATATTTGTTGATATTTATTTCCTTTTACTTTCAATGATACTATTAAAGTGATGTATTCTCCGTCTTCACTCCACATATGAAAATCTATTATTTTTTCAACATCTTGTGTGGATAAAATTATGTCTTTTATTTTATCTGATAGTTCTATTGATATTGTACTATTCATTATAATTTCTATTATAGCTTTAATACTTCTATAAATGTTTCTTAATAAGATTATTACAATTATAATTGATACAATCGGATCCATTATTGTCCATCCTGTTATATGTATTATTATGCTTGTTACTAATAGTGCGATCCATCCTAGAAAGTCCTCAAATAAATGAATCTTAACAGTTTGATCTAATATTCTTTTACTACCTGACATTCTTACATAAGATATACCATTAGCTACTATGCCTAGTATTGCTATAATAAAAACCACTTCTGTTAATATTTCTTCTGGATTCATTATTCTTTTTATTGCTTCTAGAAAGATGAATACAGAACCAATTGCTAATATTATTACATTTACTAAGGCTCCTAATACTATGATGCGTTTAAAACCAAATGTATATTTTTTAGTTGGTTTTTTTTCGGAAATTTTTTCTAGTACTAAACTGCAACCAAGTGCTAGTGTGTCTCCAAAATCATGCACTGCATCTGATAAAATGGCTGTACTATTAGTTATAATGCCTCCTATTATTTCTACTATTGTAAATACTAAATTTAATATTAATGCTATTAATATGTTTTTTCCACTATGTTTGTGGAAATGATTGTGTGTTTCTTGCATATTTTCACCTCTATTGATATAGTATGCAAAATATAAAAAAAAGAACTTTCGTTCTTAAAATTGTACTTCGTTAATATTAAAATTATTATTTGTTTGTTTATGTTGATCTAAATTCAATAATTTATTTGCTAATCTTTGTTTTCTTTTCTCAGAATTATAATATTTTAAATAAGTACTTTCTAGCGACATTACCACTCTTGGTTTATCGTTAGATATTTTTTTGACTAGTCTTTCTCCACTTATAAAAGGACTGCTTACTATTTCACTCGTAGATCCAAGAGAATTAACTTGTTGTTTAGGTTCTTCTATTACTGGTTCTGAAACACGTGATGGTATTACAACATTATTTGGATTGTACATTCTATTAATAGGCATCGCTGATTTCGGTGTTTCTACTTGTTCTTCTTTCATTGCTGCTAATACTTTTTCCAAAGCTTCTATTAAGCCAACACTTTTATTAATATTTTCATATCCAATTATTAAGTTATTTATCTTATTTTTTATATTATCTATCTCTGCTGCTATTTTTTGGCTGGTATTATTATAATAATCATTATCAGTTGTTTCTACTTGGTGAATATGACTAGATAGTAATTCTTGTAATTTATATGTATTACTTTTATTTTGTTCTAACAGTTCTGCAACTTGGTTTACTATGTTTGCCATCATTACACCTCATTAGATACTTTCTTTAACTCGGCAAATACATTACGATATTCTTCCTCATCAATTATTTCTTGAATTACTAATCCTTCTCTTTCTTGTCTAATCTTTGAAATATAAATCAAATGATTGTTACTCGGACCCACTTCACCTTTATTGTAGACAATATATTGTCGATTGTTAGTTTCTAATATATCTATTATTTCAACTTTTTCCATTTGACCATCATGAGTGATTGTCATGTACTCTTTCATAATACCTCCTAATATCACGCTTTACATTCTTTTTATTCTTTTATTCTTTATTCATTTTTACCTAATGTTACTTTAGTAGTCAGTTCTTTATCATCTCTTATATAGGTTACATCTATTGTATCACCTACATTATATAAATACAACTCATATCTTAGGTTGGCAGCATCTTCTACTACTTCTTCTCCTATTTTAGTAATAACATCACCTTTTTGTAAATCTGAACTGGCAGCACCACTATTTTCTACAATGCTTACTACAACAACCCCGTCTGTTAGTTCTTGATCCACAATTATACCTTCACTATATAATAAACTAGTATCTTCTAGGTTTGCTAATTGTATTCCTAACATTGGTCTTTCTATTGTTTCGCCGTTTTCTAATGTTGGAATATATTGTTCTGCTAATTCCATTGGTATAGCAAATCCCATTCCTTCTACTTCTTCTTGAACTAGTTTTAATGAGATAATTCCTATTACTTCTCCGTCAACATTTACTAACGGTCCACCTGAATTACCTGGATTGATAGGTGCATCTGTTTGTAATACTTTCATAATCCATTCATTAGCATCACTGCCCACTTGTACTAAGCGATCTTTCCCTGATAATCTTCCACTTGTAACTGTACCTCTATACTCATAACCAAGCGGTGATCCCACTGTAAAAACAGTATCTCCTAACTTTGTATCTTCACTGCTACCTAATTCTGCAATTCTTTTTATATTTTCTGCAGGTATTTTAATAACGGCTAAGTCTAAATATTGATCAGACCCTAATATTTCTCCTTCTATTTCTATATCATCTGAGTTAATTAAAGTTACTTTATTTCCACCTTCAATAACGTGATGATTTGTTAATACATAAGCGTACTCACCTTCTGTTTTATAAACAAATCCTGTTCCTGTACTAATGGCTTGATCATTATTATAAGTTTCCACAAATAAAACAGCATCATATATTTTATCCACAGAATCACTGATTCCCTTTTCATTTATTGTTACATCATCTGTACAACTTGTATACTGACAACTTGCATTCCCAACACTTGTACTAGTAATTCCCGGTGTTCTTACCATTATAAAGGTTAAGCTCCCGCCTAAAACAAATGCTACTACTATTATTAAACCAAATATTATATTCTTCTTAGTCATCTATTTCTCCTTCACTTATATTCATAATTTTTTCCCAATCTTCACTAAAGCCCATCTCATCTAAAACTTTTTGCATAGGTATAGTTGTTAAACTACTGTTTAATACATCTATTACACTTTTACTTAACCCTATTAATTGATTGAAGTCTCTTCTAGACAAAACTTCTTTAAAAATAATCATTAATGCAAATAGGTCATTTTTTCCATTAAGATATTCTTCTTCCACTTTTGGTATTTCTAGTTTATCGTGTATCCATGTATTATCTATACTTTTTAACGTTCTATTACAATACACTAAATCTTCATGTGCGCATAAATTACGATAGTTAGCCAATATCGGAAAATAATCTAACAATCTATGTACTGGTGTTTGATAAACACTAGCAATATCTTGTTGATCTTCCTTTTTTAACACTGAAAATAATTCACTTACTAATCCAAATGATAATACTTTAACCAATACCCATAATGGTATGTATCCATAGTTATCAATGTAGTGCATCGTTGCACTATGTTGTTTTCCATTAACTCTTATCTGTCTTTTCATCTTTTTTAACAAATCGTTTAACTGTCTTTGTTTTTCTGGATGATCAGTATAGTTACGTGGTTTTAAATAATCTTTTTCACGATAACCATACTTTTTAGATAATTGATATGATACAATCGATTTTAAATTATTTTCTGCTACTAATAGGAAACGAAACAAAACATTTCTTAATCCTCTGTCAAACATAAAGATTGCATATAGTTCTTCGAATCGTGTGCCTGTTAAAAATTTTTTATCATCTGATGAGGTCATCAATAAGAAACGATATCCATTTAAAAAGAAATAGTTTTCTCTTACTAAGACATCTTTTGCAAATTCTTCATCTTCTATAATCATTCCTTTAGAACGCAATATATCTATTTGTTCTCGAATGCTTTTAAATTGTTTACTTATCATACTCTCACCTATTATATATTATAACATAAAAGTTATGGAAAAATTATGTTAAATTATTATAATTTACTTTTTGTCGAAAAATTGGTAAAATATATAAAAAAGGAGGGGATATTATGCCAAGCACTGTTACACATTCCTATTTCGCAATGGACGTGTATGATAAGATGCCTATACGTGCAAAAGAGATCATCCAATATGATAAAGATGATTTAAAAGTATTTGGTCAAAGTATGGATGCTTTATTTTTTTATAGTATATTCACTCCTTATAAAGGTAAACGTATACGTCTATTTAACAGCTATTTTCAAGACAACAAGACACAAGAGTTTTTTATTAATTTAATCGAATATATTAAGTATAATAATTTAGAAAAAGATTCAAAAGTTATGGTTTTTCTATATGGTCTTATATGTCATTATATATCTGATTCTATTATTCATCCTTATGTTAATTATAAATCTAAAAAGATAAAGTATGAACATAATTTAATTGAACACTTCTTAGATTGCTATTTAATAGAGAAAAGAGATCATGTTAAGCCTTGGAAATATAATATGATGTCTAATTCATTTAATAATGTTCTTTTTACTAATAACTTAAGAGAAGTTATTAACTGTGTCTATAAAGAGACATTTGATATTAATAATATGACTAAGTTTTATGAAAAATCTGTTAAAGATATGTACTGGTTTTTCAAGTTATTTAGACAAGATAAAACAGGTATAAAAATTGGGATTTATAACTTTCTAGATTTTGTTACTAGAGAAAAAATATTTAAACTTAAATTATTTAGTTATCATTATAAGTTCAAAACTAATACATTTTTAAATGAGAATCATAAAACTTGGTCTAATCCTTGTGATAAGAAAATAAAATGTACTCGATCTTTTGATGAGTTATACATATATGCAGTAGATGAAGCTATTAAAGTTGTAAAAGAGGTTGATAAATATTTACTAGATAATAAGAAAGTTAACTTAAAAAAATTATTTCCTAATACATCTTATTCTACTGGATTAAATTGCAATAAAAAGCTAGAATTCAAATATTTTGAATCCTAGTATTTTTTTTTAAAAAATTTACCATAATATTACTGGGTGATATTATGTTTTATAAGTATAAAGTAATGAGAATTAATGATGAAGATGTTATGTATTTATATTTAACCGCTAGTTATGAATTTAGTAGTGATTTAACTAATACTAATATTAGTAAAAGAGTAAATAATTATATTAATAATAGTGGAATTAAATTTAGAGGAAATAAAATATTTTTAGTTATTGATGGTATAATAGCAGGTAATTTATATTATGATCAATCTAGTGAAACTATTTCTAATAATGTTAGTAAGATTGTACCTATTAATACTAGTAAAGTAGAAGTTTTAGAAGAAGTTGATACAAAAAAAATCGATTTTTATGATAGTGAAATGTTGATTAAGTTAGAACTAGAAGATAAGAGTGTTATTGTTCTAACTTTAGAAGATTATTTAATTGGAACAGTTGGATATGAAATTCCTATTCATTACGAAATGGAAGCTTTAAAAGCACAGGTTGTTATGGCTAGGACATATGCTATTAAAGAGATGTTTAATAAGAAAAAAATTAAAGTTGTTAATTCTACTCAACTTTATAAAGATCCTAGTTACTTTAAATTCACTTGGGGAAATGATTATTATAAACATCTAAATAAAATTATACTTGCTATAAAGAAAACAAATGGTATGTACTTAACTTATAATAAGAAAATTATTGACCCTAAATTTCATGCTGTTAGTAACGGTAAAACAGAGGAAGCAGACAGTTTAGGTATTGGTAATATTCCTTATTTAGTTAGTCTTCCTAGTATATGGGACATGGAATCTAGCAATTATATTAAAACTACTAGTAAAGATATTAGAGATGTTAGTAAACTTTTAAATGTAACCGATGAAGATTTACAAAAAATAGTTATTACTGAACTTACAAAGGGTAATCAAGTTAAAACTGTCAAAATAGGAAACAAAGTATTTACTGGTACTGATTTACGATATCTTTTAAACCTTTCTTCTAATGATATATCAATATTAATTAATAAAAGAAATATTAAGTTTACCACTAGAGGTTTAGGTAGTGGTTTAGGACTTAGTCAATATGGTGCTAATGAAATGGCAAAAAATAATAATTCTTATATTAATATTCTTAATTATTATTTCCCTTTTACTAAGATATGGAAATTAGTTAGAGAAGTTAATTATGATAAATCACAAAAATAGGAGATAAAATCTTTGTTTAAGCAAGGATTTTTTTCTTGTTCTTCAAAGTATGTTATTACTCCCTTGGTAATTATAGTTGATAAAACTGATTGATACTCTATTGTTTGTAATAGTTGTCTTTCTGTGTAATTAGACAAAAAACCACATTCTATTAATACTCCAGGTACTTGAGTATGATTATACATATATAAATCTGTTTCTTTTATCCTTCTTTCACTATTTAAATCTTCTTTAAAGTACTTCATAATTGACTCTGCTAATAACTTGTTGCTACTATTGATTGGACTGTACAATACTTCTCCTCCACTAAAATATGGATCTTTATACCAATTTATATGTATTGATAAATAAAGATCACTATTAGCTTCTTCTATTTTCAAAATTCTTCGATATAAATCTGATCTTTTTAATGAAGTATCCCACTCTGTGTTTAAATCCATATCTTCTTCTCTTATTTGATAAACTATTGCGCCTTGTTGTAATAAATAACCTTCTAATACTTGAGCTATTTCTAAGTTAAGATCTTTTTCTAAGATATTTCCATACATAGTTCCGGGGTCTCTTCCTCCATGACCTGCATCTATATATATTATTTTACCTTCCAGTGGTAATGATTTATTCGATGCTTCTACAATGTTAAAAGTTATTACACTAACTATAAAAGTGACTATAATTGTTATTTTATAATATCTATTCATAATTAAAGTATATGAAAAAAACATCATAATATTGATGTTTTTCAGTTATTTCAATAACTCATCATTATAATAATCAGAATTTTTCATTAATTCTTTATTTAAAGTTTCGGATCCATATCTTTCAAGTAATGTAGATTCTGAAGAATAGAGACTTGTACCTAATGCTAGAGAATCGCTATCCCACTCTACTCCAATACTTTGAAGTGCAGTTGGTAATATATCGAATGATGTGTATTCCCTTGATGTATCATTAGTATATTCTTCTGTTCCATTAAGAATTGCGAAATATCCTCTTCTTATTTGAAGTGCAATTTCATCTAAAATAGGAAATACAGTAGTATTCATGCTTAAATGATCTCCAGTAATTACAATCGTTGTATTTTCATAGTAGTTTTGACTTTTTAAATAGTCTATAAACTCTTTGATCATTAAATCTGCACATAAATAAACATTCTCTAATTGCTCATCTTCTGTTATCGGACAACTTTCTTCTAGATAACCATCTTCAAAGTGTTGATTTGATGACAACATATATAGAAAAAAGGGCTCTTCTTCTTTACTAAGTTCATCTAATTGATCTTTTGCAATCTCATATACAATTGAATCTTCATATCCCCACCAAACACTATAATCTTCTGGAATATATCCTAGTTCTCTCGCTCCATATAAATCAATTATTTCAAAATCTCCGTGATTTTGGAGTAATGTGTTTCTATTACCAAATGTGGAATCACTCCCCATTACAGCTACTGTATTATAATTAGCAGCAGCTAGTATATCTCCCATTCCATATGCCCCTGGTAAAAAATCTTCGCTACCATATGTATTACCATCAATTGGAATATTTATAGGTATCCCTAATAATTGTGAAGTTATACCTGCTACAGTCCAACCAGTTCCACTTACTTGTGTATACCCTCCAACCTCGTAATCTTGTTTAAAGTTTACATTATCTAAGGCTAACTGATAAAGATACGGTGAATAATTTTCTGACATTATTCCACCTTCTTCAGTAGAGAAAACAGATGTTTCCATACTTTCAAGTTGAATAAATATTATGTTTCTTTTTTCATCAGGAAAACTAAAATCAACCGTACTTGCATCAACATAATTATCTTCATATAGCGATGTAGTTTGTCTCGTATGCTCATAATACTCTATTACTCCTAATGGCTCTGCAACATTAATAATATTTACGATAAGAACAATAATTAGAACTAAATATATGATTGTATGAATTATTTTAGTAAATATCTTTAGAATTTTCGTTATGATTTTATTTATTTTTTTCTCAATTATTATTTGAGAAATGGCTTTTAATAGTAGTCTTATTAACTCTACAACTATCGTTACTATTATACTTATAGATAATGAGTATAATAAACAATCTGTTAGAAAAGAATTGATTATACTTTCTTCAGTTCCTGTTATTGAAGTAGTCAGTGTGAACATTATTTGACTGAATGTAACGCTACCAAAAGTTTCCGGAATCCAAGTCATTAATTGAAATACTAAAAAGATTAAAAATATAAGTAAATATTTTAAAATATAGTGTTTGATATTTTTTTTATTTTTTATTTCTAATAATAATTTATTTTTTAACTGTTTAATATTTTTCTTGAGATAACATGCTATCCACCCTATAGTAAGTGCTACAACTATTTCTAATAGATAAAGTTTTATCATCATAGAAGGTGTGTAAGTTTCTAGATTAAATAGTAAATAGTTATTTGTTTGAATATACAAAAATCCAAAAATAATCAAGTTATTAAGAAAGAAAAAAATTACATATTTTTGAATTCTTTCGTAGTTTGTCATTTTTTTATATATTCTTTCATATAAAAACAAAGATATTAAAGTTGGCATAATTAAATGTATTAGTTCCATTATTTTCACCTCTATTATTATTATATCTTATTTTTCTATTTTTTTCTACACTGTTATACTTTTGAAATAATAAAAAAGACAATTTATATATATTTGCCTTTGATTGCTTGAAAAATGTATTCTTTATACTTGATATTACTATCGAATAATTTTTCATATTCAATTAATTGATATGTAGAAGATTCTTTATTTATTATCTTACAAGAATAAAAATGATTGTGATTATTTTCATCTTCTGTTTTGCCTAAATACCCTAGGATAGATATATTCACATTCAATAAAGTATTTGCTTTTTTTATCAACGCATCTTCTAAACTTTCATCTAAGCTACTCATTTCACTGTGTAAAATTCCATCTTTGCCTAGTATAATTCCTTTTTCATCTAGTATCACTCCATATATATTAATTGTTTTCATTAATCCTCCTGATTAAATATATGTGGAAGTCTTTTTTTTATAACAAAAGAAAACCTTAAAGATTTTCTCTTTAAGGTTAGAAACAATATATTAACGTTTGCTGAACTGTGGTGCTCTACGAGCTTTTTTAAGTCCTGGTTTTTTACGTTCTTTCTTACGTGCATCTCTAGTAACAAATCCCATAGCTTTAAGAATTTTTCTGTAGCTATTGTCTGAATCTGCTGGTGTACTCGTGTCGTATTGTAATAACGCTCTTGTGATTCCTAAACGGATTGCTCCTGTTTGTCCTTGGAATCCTCCACCTTCAACTTTTGCATCCACATCGAACATTTCTCTTGTGCTTGTAGCATCAAGTGGTTGACATAAATCCATGATTAATGTTGGGAATGGTAAGTATTCATTAACGTCTTTTCCGTTAACTGTTATTTTACCAGTACCATTAGTTAATGTAACTCTTGCTACACTATTTTTTCTACGTCCTGTACCAGTATATACATTTTTCTTATCTTTTGCCATTACTTACCTCCTATATATCCATCTCAACAGGCTTTTGTGCTTGTTGTTCATGTTTGTCGTCTGCATAAACGAATAATTTTTTATACATTTGTCTTCCTAAACGATTGTGAGGAAGCATTCCTTTTACAGCTCTTTCCATCATTTCAACTGGATATTTATCTCTCATTGTACGAGCAGTTCTTTCTCTTAAACCACCTGGATACATTGAGTGATTGTAATACATTTTATTATCTAACTTGTTACCAGTTAATTCTGCTTTACTAGCATTGATAATAATAATGAAATCACCACAATCGATATGAGGAGTAAACGTTGGTTTATGTTTCCCACGTAACATTAGGGCTGCTTTAGAAGCTACTCTTCCTAACGGTTTTCCTTCAGCATCGATTACAAACCATTTACGATCTACTGTTTCTTTTTTTTGCATATAACTTGTCATATTTTTTCTCCTTTTCACGTTCGATTTTTGAGTTCCCAATCCAAAAATCTATGTGGGGAATATTTAATGTACCGATTAAGATTATACTAAAAATATGCTTATAAGTCAATAACAATCAGTCTTTTTGTGTTCTATTTATCATCTTTATCTTCTTTTTTACTAATTATGTGTATTATACCTAAATATTCTAAAAAATTCAGGTCTTTTTTTTGCGGTTTAGGTCCCTTAATTCTTCTTTTTATGGCTTTGTAAATATGTTCTACTATAATTATTCCTGGTATTAATAAAAACCATGGATTCATGAAATATGCTGCTAGTATAAAACCTGATATGAATGCTCCTGTTTCTATAAACTTTTCCATAATTCACCTCTAGTGTAATTTTTTTCTAGTTTTTTTATACATTTTTTTGATCGCTGGCATTACCTCAGTTCTATACTGCTCAATTAATTCTTCTTTGTGCAGTTTTAAAGCTTCTTTATAACCTTGTATGCAATCACCTATTTGATCATACAATTTAGGTTCGTAGATTTCCATATACTGATGTAGCCAGAAGTGAATATCTTGATTTAAAAGCGCACCATTCTCCACTGTGTTTTGTCCTGTATATTGTTCTTTTATTAAATGATGATATCTTAAACTATCACGTCTATTTGTCAACATGCAATTGGCTGGATAATGAACTAGCAGTTTTTTTATTGACTTTGTCATTATATCTCCTTAATATTCCACTTCTACTAAATACAACCCCTGACTTGGAGCACATGAGCCATATTTTCCTCTTTGTTTACTATCTAGTATTTCTTTTACCTTAGTATATTTAATCTTATTAGTACCTACTTTTAATAATACTCCGACCATATTGCGAACTTGATATTTCATAAAACCAGTTCCTTTGAAAATAATTTCATATTCTTCTTGATTAATCTTTTTTACTTTTGCTATTTTAATTGTTCTAATGCAATTTTCTTTATCATTGTTTTCACTTACAAACGCTCTATAATCATGTGTACCCTTAAAGTACTTAATAGCTTTTTTCATATTTTTGATATTTAATACATAATTATGTTGATATTGATAGTTCTTTTTTATTGGGTTGTATTCGCCTACGTTGAAACAATATTTATATGTTTTACTTTTAGCATGATATCTAGCATGGAAATCATTGTCTACCTCTTCTGCTTTATTAATATGTATATCTTCTGGTAACAACGTATTCAAAGCTCTTTTTAACTTATGAGGAGTAATTTTAACGTTTAAATCAAAGTGTGCTGTTTGTCCTAATGCATGAACTCCCTTATCAGTTCTTCCTGAAGAGGTAACAGTTGTTTTTTGTTTATTGTTGATTTGGTATAGTGCTTCATTTAACTCTTGTTGTATGGTCTTTAACCTAGGTTGTTCTTGATATCCCAAATAATTACTTCCATCATAAGAGAAAGTTATTTTATACCTCATTTTTCCTCCTTAAACATGTTTATATATATCCTTCATTAAATCTCTAGTATCATCATGAAAAAACAATTTGATATTTTTCTTTTCTTTTACTAAATGGGTAAATAAAATTATCTCTGGTATTACAACATTATTTACTTGTAATAATAAAACGTCTTGAAAGACTTTACTAGGTAATCCTTCTTTTATGATTTGATCTTTACTTGTAATTATCACTTGATCAAAACAATCAAAGATAGTTTCACTATTATTAGTTATGAAGATAATCAACTTGTTATATGTTTTACCTATTTTTCGTAATAGTTTAATCACATTTATTTTATTAATATTATCAAAGTCATCTAATATATCTTCTAATATAATTACCTTAGGAGAACTTAATAATATAATCGCTAATTGTAATAGTCTTCTTTCACTTATTGACAGGAGAGTTAAATCTTTTCTTAGGTATTCTTCAGGTAATCCTACTATTTTTAAAGATTTACATATTCTATCAATTGAATTTTTGAAATATATTTTTTTGATATGACAAACTAATTCAATATGTTCTTTTACTGTTTGTCCTACTTTACTCATTTGATCAACATAAGTTAAAACTTCTACTTTTAGATTTTCTTCTTTAAGTTTTTTATTTTCTAATTCTTTGAAAATTAATTTCTTATATTTTGTTTCATGATTATCATATAATGCATAAATTTTTTCAGATGTAACATCAAAGTAATCATTCTTTTTATGTTTTAAATTAGTTATTCTGATTTCCATAATGTTTCTATCATCCTTTCCATATCTATTTCAATGTCTTTTAATAAATCATAAAACTTTAATTTTACTGATAAATCTATCATAAATGGCACTTTATAATTTAACGATGCCATTAGTTTTTCTTGGGATAGTATGTCTAGTGGTTTTCCTTCAATTACTATTTTTCCATTTGATAAAATATGAATGTAATCTAAGGTCATTGTTTCTTCTGGTAGTGATGTTAAATATATTATTGTTATTTTTTCATCTTCCTGATACTTTTTTAGTATTTTTATTATTTCTACTTTCTCTTTTTGACTAAGCATTCTTAGAATATTATCTACTATTAGGACTTTGGGTTTAGTTATTAAAGCTTCTGCTAATGACAATTTTATTTTAGTATATTTATCTAACATGTTCGGATTTGTTTTTTTATAATCACTTAATTTAAAGTCAGAATATATTTTTCTAAGTCTACCTGCGTTTAAATTTTTACTTAGATTTAATGGTTCTATTGCATATAATAGTTGTTCTTGAACAGTTTCTTTTATAAACGGTATATCTAGACCTTCTATAACGTAACTTATTGTCTCTGATAACTTTTTCGTATTTTGATAATCGATATATTTACTACCTAGTAAAACAGTTTCTTGCCTAATAATAATACCTGCTAGTATCTTTGCTAATGTGGTTTTTCCTGAATTGTTGTTTCCTAGAATTGCTGTAAACGAATTTTCTTTTATCTCTAATGATAAATTAGAAAATAATCTTTTGTAGTTAAATTTTTCTATTTTAATATTTCCCATACTGCCCCCAATATATGTACTATTATACTTTTTTTATAAAAAAACATCAATATATTGATGCTTTATTTTTTCTTTTTAGAATTAATTTTATATACTATTTTAGCTTTTTTCTTATCTGAAATGAATCTTCCAAAAAATTTTGCTAACTTCATTTTAGTTTTAGGAATTATTATTACTTTGTTTTCAAACATTTTATCAATAGCATAAATAGCTACTTCTCTTGGGTCAGAAGCTTTAACTGTGAACTTCAGATTATCTGCTTCATTAAATTTAGTTGCTACTGGTCCAGGACATAGGCACGATATTTTAACATTGCTTTTTTTCCTTCTTAATTCTTCGTTAATAGCTATTGTTAAATTAGTTACATATGCTTTTGTAGCATAATAACTCGCCATTAATGGTCCTGATTGAAATGATGCTAATGATGATACATTTAAAATATAACCATTATTCTTTTTTTGCATATCTCTTAAAAACATTTTAGTTAGGATGTGAACTGCTTTGATATTAACATCAATCATATTCAATTCTTTATTTAAATCTGTACTTAAAAAGGTACCATATACTCCAAATCCAGCATTGTTAATTAAAACATCAATATCTTCATTACGACACAAGACATATAATTCTTTTATCTTTTGTTCATTACTTAAATCTGTAACAATTACTTTTGCTTTTGTTTCTATTAAATTTTGAACGTCCTCTAAATTTTCTTTGTTTCTTCCAACTAAAATTAAATCATAACCTTTTTTTGATAAATAAATAGCTATTTCTCTTCCAATTCCACTTGATGCACCTGTTACTAAAGCCTTCATTCTATCACCGCCTTAATACTTTTTCTAACTTGAGTATATCATGATTTATTAGTAATAACAATATAAAAGTGTTATATTACTACACAAAAAGAAAAAAACTGCTATTCAGAATCTTTGGCAGTTTTAATATATGTTTTATTTGATTGCTTTTTATCTAAGATTTTAATTATATATTCTTCTCCGTCTTGTTTAAATGGTATAGTGCTGCCAATTGCTTGGTAAATAATGGCTTTTCCTAAATTATCCTTAACAGCTACTTCATCTTTTTCTAGCGCATCTTCTACTATATGTAGAGTTATAATTCTTTCCTCTTGCTTTTGGTTTTTAACAGATAATTTAACTGTATCATGATCATTTACATAATCATTAAATAGACTATCAATTGCAGGCCTCATATTTGTTTCTAATTGGCTTAGTTTAGCTGTTATGCGTTTTTTATTATCTCTTAGACGGTTTGCTACTACTTCTGACAGATAGCACGTGCTTAAAATTTCATCTATATTATTTAATTGTTCTTCTAAACTAGCCCTTATTTGAATTAGACTCCCAATCTTATTGATTGTATCCTCTCTTTTCATTTGCCCTCCATGTTACTTTATCAGTACTTTATCACTTGCTTTTCTATTGATTTTTACACTTATAGTATTTTCTTCTACTTGGTAAGTTACTATTTCACCTACTCTTTTACAATAAATTGATTCTCCTAATGGTGAGTTTATAGATACTTTTTCTTTAGAATTCTCTACATCTTCTGCCACTAGTTCGACTGTAATTATTCTTTCTTTACCTGCCATTGTGGTTAATGTTAAGTTCACATTATCACCAACATTTATTTGATCTTTTTCTAACTCTTCTACTTGTATTTCAATTGTATTTGCATATTGTCTTTCTAATTCTCTTATTCTAGACACTATGATTTTTTCTTTTTCTAGGTAGCTTATTATCTCTTCTGGATAGACCGTATCGTCTCCATCCATACATGGCGTTTTTTCGCTTTTTAAGTTTATTGCATTTAATTTTATTTTTTCTTTTTCTTGTTTTAGTTGTTCTAAAATATGTTGTTTTCCTTCTTTAGTCATTCTTAGTTTCTTTATACTCATGTTGATTACTCTCCTCGTATATACCACTATATTCCTATTTTATAATTTAGTCAATAAAAAAAGACTATTTACTAGCCTCTTTCTTTGTTTTTTTTGTTTCTTTTTTTGGTTCTTCTACTTTAACATCATCATTTACTAAACTGATAATAACCATTAGTGCATCATCTCCACGACGTTCATCAAGCTTTAAAATTCTTGTATATCCACCGTTTCTGTTAGCATATCTTTCTGCTAATGTAGTGAAAGTCTTTTCTACAACTGCTTTATCATTGTGAACAGCCGCTAGTGCTCTTCTTCTAGCTCCTAATGATCCATCTTTACCTTGAGATATTAACTTCTCAGCAACACGACGTAATTCTTTAGCTCTAGTTACAGTAGTAGTAATCTTTTCATTTAAAATTAGTTGTTTTGTTAACGTAGCAAGCATGCTTTTACGATGTTTGTTAGTTACGCCTAATTTTCTATATGCCATGATAATTCCTCCTTATTTTAGTCTTCGTCTCTCAA
>CAYJHI010000011.1:0-15512 GCA_964370085.1 uncultured Muribaculaceae bacterium
TTTTTTCATTTAATAAAATTTTAATTGTTAAATCTGTTGTAGCTTCTACTGTATCATTATAGTTTTTAGTCGATAGATAGGTAACTTTATATTTTTGACATAATTCTTTTAATTTATCTTCAAAATTTTGAAAATAAGTTATTAGAGTATTATAACTTTTTTTGTTTTTCCAATTACTTAAATATAGTTTTGGAGTATACATATCAATAGAGAAACCAATATAGTATATTTCTGTTTTCTTATTAATTTTTTTAATTTCTTTAAAATGTGTTTCTATTCTATTGATAACAGTATCTAAATGAATATTATCTTTCATTTCTTCTAAAACTTTTTTGGTTTTTTTGTAATCTAAGTAAGCATAGAAAAAACTGTGATCGAATAATTGAAATAAATCGTTTATTCCATAGGAGTATAACAGTGTAGTATTATTATTTTTTATTAGAGTTTTTAACGTTATATCTTCATCAATTTCAATATTGCTGGGATTATAATCATCTAATTTAGGCATTCCTATTTTGGTGAACAGGGTGTCTCTTGCTTTTTCATTGGCAATATATCTTATCTCTTTTAAACTATTAATGTTTTTATCTATCATGTTGTTAAAATCATCTGTTTTATTTAATAACATTGAAAATAGGTTTAAAATATATTTTGTTTTATATTGTTTACTTACTTGATATAGTACTTGTTGTTGTAAACATCTTTTTTTACTATTTTGATATATGAAGGGGAATCCTAAATCTTCGCCAAGACCAATTAATATTTTTTCTTTTTCCATTATTTATTTATCCTTTTTTTTACTTTTTGAAAACCATAATTAACGGATTTTAGTAACCCATTAGTTTTAAAAGAAGTTTTAGTTTGTTCTTTACTTTCGGTTTTGTTTTTCTCGGTAAAGAACTCTGTTGTTACCTCTCTTAGGTTTGTATGATTACTTAGATCTATCTCATGGTTGTTTAAATATGTTTGTAAGTTTGTTGGTAATTCATCGTATCTTTTGATAGCACTTTCTCTAAGTGATAAGTTTTCTAGTTTTATCTTTTTTAAATCATATGCTTCTTCTAGGTATTCATAACTTCCTAAGACAATATTTTTGACTTTATTGGGGTTTTCACCGAATTTCATTCTGGTATCACCTAAGTAAGACAGTGAACATAGATCTAATAATATTTTTTCTTTACTTGTGTCTTCTTCATTCATTAGAATAGCTGTTAGTAAGGCGCTTGTTCTATTTTTTTCAATACTTTCATCTAATTCTTTAGTAGTAATAATTGGTAATATTGGTTTTTGAAATCTGGCAGGTAAATAGAAGTTGTCCCATGTATTTAAGTTTTTAATTAACCATTCAATAGTAGTAACACCATATTTTATTAGTGTACCTTGATACTTAATATTAGTTGTATAAGTAAGATTGTTGTGTCCTCCGCAGTTGTCTTTACTTAATTTTATATATGTTTTTCCCATCATAGAATAGTCTTTTTTATTTAATTTTATATTTTCTTTATGCCACTGATATAGTTCTTTTTCTTCTGTGATTAGGATTAAATCTAATTGTGTTTTCATTTTATCGTTGTATCCTAGTTGTTTGAATACTCCTGACCCATAACCGAATGCTCCTATTACTTTTGGTCTTTCTTTTATAAATTGTTCTAAAATAGTTTGTGCTTGCATAAATCCTCCTGATAAAATCATTTTACTATAAATATTTAAAAAAGTTAATAAATATTGGAAAATTGGTATGTTTATGGTATTATTTATATAATGATATGTGGTAATTGCATATCCTAAAGTAGGGTGATAAAATGAGAGTTATAATTTCAGCAGGTGGTACAGGTGGCCATATTTATCCTGCTTTGGCTATTATTAATAAAATTAAAGAGAAGAATCCTAATAGTGAGTTTATATATATAGGAACTACTGATAGAATGGAATCTACTATTATACCTAGTAAGAATATACCTTATGAGGGTATTGAAATGAAGGGTTTGAATAGAAAGAATATTTTTGCTAATATTGGGATTGTTTCTTGTTATTTAAAAGCAATTAAAAGCGCTAAGAAGATTATTGCTTCTTTTAAACCAGATATTGTTATTGGAGTAGGTGGTTATATAACTGCTCCTGTTATTTATGCAGCGTGTAAACTAGGATATAAAACAATTATACATGAACAAAATTCAATACCGGGTCTTACTAATAAAATGTTATCTAAGCGAGTTGATAAAATTTGTGTTTCGCTAGAAGACTCTTTAGAATATTTTCCTAAAGATAAAACTATTTATACTGGTAATCCTCGTAGTGAAGAGTGTTTGAGTGTTAAAGCTATTAATAAATCTGAATTAGGTCTTTCTTCTAATAAGAAATTAGTTCTAATAGTAATGGGTTCTTTAGGTTCTTTAACTATTAATAATAAATTAAAAGAAATAGTAATGGGTTTTAATAAGAAGAGTTATGAAGTGTTATTAGTAACTGGTAAGAATTATTATGATTCATTTAGTAAATTAGATGTTCCTAGTAATGTGTTTTTAGTACCTTATTTAGAGAATATGCTTAGTGTTATGAAAAAGGTTGATTTGATTGTAACTAGATGTGGAGCCTCTACTATTGCAGAGATTACTGCTTTAGGGATACCTTCTATATTAGTGCCTTCTCCTTATGTAACTCATGATCATCAAACTAAAAATGCTTTGAGTTTAGTTAATAAAGATGCTGGTGTTTTACTTTTAGAAAAAGACTTTGATAGTGATCATCTTATTTCTTTAGTAGATGGTATTTTTAATGATTTAGTGTTATACTCTAAATTAAAGAAGAATGTTTCTAGTATGGGTGTTAAAAATAGTGCATCTAAGATATATGATATTATAGTAGATGTTGTAAAGGAAGAGAAGTAGTGAAAGAATTAGTTGAATATATAAAAAAAGAAAATATTGGTAAACTGATAGAGAATATTTCTACTAGTAAACTTACTACTTATAGAGTAGGGGGTAATGCTAGATTATTAGTGTTTCCTAAGGGAATAGAGGAACTTGTTTCTTTACTTAAGTATGTTAAGTCTTTAAATATTAAATATAAAGTAATTGGATATGGTTCTAATCTTTTATTTAGTGACTCTGATTATGATGGTCTTTTAATTAACTTAAAAGAGTTTGATTGGTTAGAGTTTCATAATAAAAAAATTACAGTGGGTGCTGGTTATTCTTTAATGAAACTAGCTATTTTTAGTGCGAAGAAGAGTCTTACTGGTTTAGAGTTTGCATCAGGGATTCCGGGTAGTGTAGGTGGAGCAGTTTTTATGAATGCTGGTGCTTATGGAAGTGATATGGGATATGTTGTTGAACGTGTTAAAGTTTTAACTCCTGATTTGAAGATTATTAATTTAGTTAATAAAGAAATGAATTTTCATTATCGTACATCTTTTCTTAAAGAAAATAGTGGTTTTATTTGTTTGGAAGCTACTATTAAATTAAAAGCAGGTAAAAAGGAAGCGATTGAAGAAGTTAATAGAGAGAGAAAGATTAGAAGAATTAGTTCTCAACCGTTAGAATATCCTTCTGCAGGTAGTGTGTTTAGAAATCCTAGTAGTGATGTTTTTGCGGGTAAATTAATAGAAGATTTAGGTTTTAAGGGTCTAACTAAAGGTGGAGCACAGGTTAGTAATAAGCATGCTAATTTTATTATAAATAGAGATAATGCTAAAGCTAGTGATATTAAAGAATTGATTTCTTTTGTTAAAGAAACGGTATTAGATAAATATAAAATTGAATTAAAAGAAGAGCAAGAATATGTAAATTGGGATGAGTGATATTAGTGGAAAAGAAAGTGCATAAGAAAAAGAAAATTAGAGCAATACCAGTATTGATACTGTTGTTATTTTTGATTTTGTCATATTTTGTGATTAGTGCTTATGTTCAAACTGATTTAGAAAATATTATTATAGTAGGAAATGAGAAAATTAGTGATCAAGAGATCATTGTAATGACTGAGCTGGATAGTTATCCTGATTTCTTTTTTATAAGTACTGGTAAGTTGGAAAAGACTTTACTAGAAATACCTATTATAAAAGAAGTGGAAGTTTCAAAGGAATTTTATCATAAACTTAAGATAGAAGTTGTAGAGTATAATTATTTATTTATTAATAAAATTACTAATAAAGTAGTAATTGCTAATAAAGAAGAGTTAGATACTAATGGTATGGTTATGAATGTTCCTTCTTTATTAAATTATGTTCCTGATGAACAGTATGATCGTTTTGTATTAGAAATGGATAAATTAGATTCAGATATTATTAATAAGATATCTGAAATACAGTACTTACCTAATGAATATGATCCTGATAGATTTTTATTATATATGAGTGATGGTAATAGTGTTTATTTAACTTTAACTAAATTTGATGTTATTAATAAATATGAAGAAATGGTTGTTCAATTAGAAGGGCGTAAAGGAATATTATACTTAGATTCTGGAAATCACTTTGAATTATTTCCTTAAAGAGGTACTTTATTAGTACTTTTTTTTATATTTACTAGTAAATGCTTGCTTTAGAGTTTTTATTTATTGTATAATTATGTTTATAAGGATAAGTGATATGATGAAGGTATATACAAGTGTTGATCTTGGTAGTGATAGTGTTAAAGTCATTGTCAGTGAAATAGTTAATCGTAAAATACAAGTGTTAGCATCTTCTGTAGTACGTTCTGTAGGTATAAAGAAAGGACGCATTATAGATGTAGAGATGGCTAGCAAAAGTTTGCATTTAGCGATTAATGAAATTTCTAATAAGTTAGGTCTTAAGATAGATAAAGCGCTTTTGACTTTACCTACTTATGATATTAAAACGGTTGTTATTGATGAAGAGATGGAAATTAATAAGACAATTGATGGTAATGATGTTGTTAAGATTATGCAGAGAGCTTTATATAATAGAGTTGGTGAGAATGAAGAACTTGTGATGATTAGTCCAATTGGTTTTACTTTAGATAATAGAGAGACTGTTAAGAGACCAATAGGAAGACCTTGTGATATATTTAGTGTTAAAGCAGTTATTGTTAAAACAGAAAAAGAGCAGTTAAAAGATTATTATGAAGTTTTAAATAAATGTGGAGTGGAGATTGTTGATTTAACCTTTGATATAGTAGGAGACTATTATGCTGTTAATAATGAAAGTATTGATAGTAAAGTAGGTGCAATTATTAATATTGGAGGAGATAAAACAACAGTTGGTATTTTTAATAAAGGAATCCTTATAAAATCTAGTATAATTGGTATGGGTAGTCAGAATGTGGATAATGATATTAGTTATATATTTAAATTAGATAAGACTACTTCTAGGAATTTAAAAGAGACTTTTGCGATGGCTAATAAGAGATATGCAGATAAGTTTGAAGTGTTAGAAATAGATAGTAAATTGCATGAGAAGTTGGTTTTAAATCAATATGAATTGTCTGAAGTTATAGAGGCGAGATTAGAAGAAATATTAAAACTTGCTAAAAATGAGATAAATCTCTTAACAAAAAGGGAAA
This sequence comes from uncultured Muribaculaceae bacterium, assembly GCA_964370085.1. Classification (GTDB taxonomy): domain Bacteria; phylum Bacillota_I; class Bacilli_A; order RF39; family UBA660; genus CARZYU01. The sequence continues at coordinate 5,520 of CAYJHI010000011.1, forward strand.
TTGGTTATATAATAGTTACAGGTGGGATAAGCGAACTTACTGGTTTTCAGTATTTGCTTGATAATACCTTAGGACATAGGTCGTCTGTTTTAAGTATGATGACGTTAGGAGTTAGACATAATAAGTTTTCTGCTAGTTTAGGAATATGTCAGTATTTTGAACAAAAGTTAGAGTTAAAGAATATTAACTATACGATGTTTAGTAAAGAAGTAATAGAGAATATGATTATAAATAATAGGAGTACAACTACTTCTAAAACACTTGTGGAGATTCCAGGGATTTCAGGGATTGCGGGTAAAGCTAGTAAAGTGTTTAATAATTTAGTTGGTAATAAGGAGGATTAAGGTATGATGAATGGATTAGAGATGGAGCAGTTAGCAAAGATAAAGGTAATAGGTATTGGTGGTGGTGGAGGAAACGCCGTTAATAGAATGATTGAATCAGGAGTTAAGGGTGTTGAGTTTATTGTTGCGAATACTGATTTACAAGTGTTAAATAGTTCTAAAGCAGATATAAAGATTCAAATAGGGGCTAATTTAACTGATGGGTTAGGTGCGGGAGCTAAACCTGATATTGGTAGGGAAGCTGCAATTGAAAGTAAAAAAGAAATTGAAGATGTTTTAACTGGGGCAGATATGGTTTTTGTTACTTGTGGAATGGGTGGAGGTACTGGAACAGGTGCGGCACCTGTAGTGGCAGAAATAGCTCAAGCTTTAGGAGCGTTGACAGTGGGTATTGTTACTAAACCATTCTCATTTGAAGGTAAGAAAAGAATGGAAAATGCTCATTCTGGTTTAGATGAGTTGAAGAAACATGTAGATACTTTAATCGTTATTCCTAACGATAGATTAAGAGAAATTATTGATAAGACAACACCTATGTTAGAAGCTTTTAAAGAAGTAGATAATGTACTTAGAAGAGGTGTTCAATCTATATCAGATTTAATAGCAGTAGTTGGGTTAGTAAACTTGGACTTTGCGGATGTTAAAGCGGTTATGGAGAAATCAGGAAATGCTATTATTGGTATTGGTATGGGTATGGGAGAAGATAGAGCGATTGAAGCTGCTAAACAAGCTGTTTCTAGTCCGTTACTTGAAACTTCGATAGTAGGAGCAACTGATGCGATTATTAATATTACTGGTGGTATGAATTTAACATTATTTGAAGCAGAACAAGCAGCAGAAGTTGTTAGAGCAGCTGCTAATACAGATATAAATACAATATTTGGGTCAGTTATTAATGAGAATTTAACTGATGAAGTTATTGTTACAGTAATTGCAACTGGATTTGATAAGAGTAAGAAAATTATGGAAGAACAACATAATAGTTATCAACAACCAGTACAACCACAACCTACTAGAAGAGTTGTTAGAGAAGAAGTAAAAGTAGCAGATCTTTTAGAAGATGATGATGATGGAGATTTTGATGTTCCTTCATTCTTAAAGAGAAATTATTAAACGACACTTAGTCGTTTTTTTATTTTATTTATTTAATTTATATGTTAGAATGTTATTATAGGTGAGTGTATGAAAAAGAAAGTGAAATTATATATTGTATTAGCAATATTAGGGGTTATATTAGTAGTGGGTGGTACTAGTTATGCCTTATTAACTTTATTATTAGAAGGTAATACTAGTAATAGTGTACAAGTAGGGACTTTATCTCTTGATTTAACAGAAGGGAATGCTATTAGTTTAACTAGTGTTGTTCCTATTACTGATGAAGAAGGTATGAATGGTAATGCTTTTAATTTTAGTGTTACTAATGATGGTACTTTACCAGCAGGATATAAAATATTTTTAGCAAATACAGAGTTAGAAGTAGGAGAAAATAGATTATTAGATAGTGATATAAGATATGAATTGAAAGTAGATGGAGTACAAGATACTTTAAGTAATTTAAGTGAAAATGTAACAGAGTTATATATAAGTAATATAGAACCTGGAGTAGTAGTAGATTTTGAATTAAGAATATGGATAGATTATGACGTTACTAGTATATTACCTAATTCAGTGCATAGAAGTATGATAAGGATAGAGGCTTCTCAAAATAAAAATGTAATTATGGCAACAGGAGATCCAAATGATACAAGTGGAGCAAATGTGCCGGAATTGGTAGGTGAAATGATTCCGGTAGTATATGACGGAACTAATTGGGTAAAGGCAGGTAAAGGTAATTGGTATAACTACGATAATCAAGAGTGGGCAAATGCTGTAACAGTAACAGAAACTAATAGAGCGACTTTAGTTAGTTCTGCTGCAGGAACAGTAATACCAATGGATGATATAAATGCGATGTTTGTATGGATACCAAGATATTCATATACAATAGGAAATACATATGGATATCAAGGATATGGTGGAAGTACACCAAGTGTAGATACACCAGGAGCATTTAATATTAAATTTATTAGTTCTGAAACAACTGAATTTGGTACTGCAGTATATTCAGGGAATGAGGCAGTCAACTGGTATACAAATCCAGCATTTTGTTGGGGGAATTCGTGCGATGATGCTCTGACTAGATCAAATGCAGAAAATAGAGAATTATCAGGGATATGGGTAGGTAAGTTTGAGACAAGTACAACAGGAGGAGTAGAAACAAATTCTGTTCAACAACCTATTATAAAACCAAGTGTAAACAGTTGGAGGAATGTAACTGTATCAAATATGTTTAATAGTGTGAAGACCTATATGAATAGTGATAATGGAAGTACTATCTTTGGCTTAAGTGGATCAACATATGATACACATATGATGAAGAATACAGAGTGGGGAGCAGTGGCATATTTATCACAATCAAAGTATGGGAAATATGGAAACACAATATATACAGGAGCAAATAAAGAAGTTGCCATCAATAACTGTTCTAGTTATGTAACAGGAATAGGAGGAGATACAGTAAGTGCAGGATCAAGTAGTAGTACATGTACAACGAATACGTATGAGACGGAAAAAGGACAAGCATCCTCTACTACGGGTAATGTCTATGGAATTTTTGACATGTCAGGAGGAGCATTTGAATATGTAATGGGAAATATGGAAGATGCAAGTGGTAATTTTTATCCATTATTTTCAGGATTTAGTAATGAACCAGAGGCAAGATATTATAATAGTTATGCGAATGACTCAAGTGATAGTGACTATACGAGAGGCATATTAGGAGATGGAACAAAAGAGACAGCAGGTTTTTATAATGATTATAAAAACTTCGTTAATGGAAGTTCTCCTTGGTTCTTTCGCGGCGGTAATCTCTACATTATTTCCAATGCGGGTGTCTTCTACTTCGGCGACTACGATGGTTATAGCTACAGCAACATCGCCTTTCGTGTCAGTCTCGTGCCGTAAGGCCCCCAAACCAGACAACTAGTTATCAGTTTTCCAACAGCTTGAATCGGGCATAACAGCAGACCGAAAAGTATTAGAGATGTTAAGTATAGTGTAAGAGGATAAACTAAATAAACGATGAGTCTCGTAAAGAGGCTCATCGTTTTTTTGTGCTATATAGTATGTAAGAATTAATGTTAAAGTTTATCAAAATATCAAATTTAGTTAATGTAAAGAGTTATTTTACTTATCTTGTTAGTCGTGATATAATTTTATTAGTTACTGGGAGGATTTTATATGAAGAAAACAATTCCTGATATGTATGTTAAGAATATCTTTTTTATTCCTTATAAGAAGTTAAAGAAGGAGAAGGTTAAATGTTTAGTCTTTGATCTTGATAATACTTTGGGGATGATTGACGATGTAGATTGTCCTAGTGTTACCGTAGATTTGATTAAGCAATTAAAGAAGGACTTTTTGGTGGTAGTTTGTTCTAATAACTTTAAGAAGAGAATTGATCGTTATTTAGATATTTTATCTGTAGATGGTGTTTCTTTTGCATGTAAGCCTTTTACTAGGGGTCTTCGTAAGATTAGGTCTAAGTACAACCTTAGTAAATCTAAAATGGTTATGATAGGAGATCAGATGATGACTGATATATTGTCTGGTAATCGTTTTGGTTGTAAAACTATATTAGTGGATCCTTTAAGTGAGAAGGATCTTAAGCTTACTTCTATTAATCGTCGTATGGAGAAGCATATTATTAAGAAATATTCTAAGAAAGATATATTTAAAAGAGGTAGATATTATGAGTAATGAAAAGTATTGTCATGGATGTGGAGTGTTGTTACAAGATGAAAACATTCTTAATGATGGGTATACAACTAGTTTAGAGAATGATTTATGTCAGAGATGTTTTCGTTTGAAAAACTATGGGGAATATAAAGTGGTTTCTAAAACTAATGATGATTATTTATCGATACTTAAGTCAGTTGCTAAGACTAAAGATTTAGTATTGTTTATAGTAGATATTCTTAACTTGGAAACACATATTAATACAGTTAAAGAACATCTTCCTAATAAGATGATATTAGTTATTAATAAGAGTGATGTATTACCTAAATCTGTTAAAGAAAAGAAGCTTATTGAATATGTTAAATCATTAGATTATGATTTTGCTGATATAGTGGTTATTAGTTCAAACAAAAACCATAATATAGACTTGTTACTTTCTAAAATAAAGAAACATCAAACTAGTAATGATGTTTATGTAGTGGGTCATACTAATGTAGGTAAGAGTAGTCTTATTAATCAACTTATTAAGAATTATGCTGATCATGAACAGGAACTTACAATATCTCCTATGCCATCTACTACTTTAGAAAAACTAGAAATAATCATTAATAAAAAACTTACTATTATAGATACTCCTGGTTTAATTACAATTAATTCTTTAGTTAATTATATTACTGATAAACAAGTTAAGAAACTTAGTCCTAAGAAAGAGATTAAGCCTAAGACGTATCAAATGCGTAAAGGGCAAAGTATTATTATTGAAGACTTCTTACGTATAGATTATATAGAAGGGGAAAAGAATAGTTTTACTTTATATGTTTCTAATGACTTAAAAGTTAAGAGATTATTAGTGGGTGCTCGTAATAATGACCTTAAGGATCTTTCTAAGAAGACAATGGAAGTTAAATATAGAGAAGATTTAGTTATGATGGGGTTAGGTTTTATTAAAATAGCAGATAAGTCTATTATAGATATATATCATCATAAAGATATAGATAGTTATATTCGTAAGTCTTTAATATAGGTGTAATATGTTTAAAGATAAATTAGCAAGAGTACCACATTTACCTGGTAGTTATCAATTTAAAAATAAAGATGGTATTATTATATATGTAGGTAAAGCTAAAGATTTGAATAATCGTTTAAAGAGTTATTTTACAGGAAGAGTTACTGGTAAGACTTTGATGTTAGTTAATGACATTGTGGAGTTTGAATATATAGTTACTTCTAGTGAGTTAGAGAGTTTAATATTAGAAATTACCTTAATAAAGAAATATAATCCTAAGTATAATATTTTATTAAAAGATGATAAGAGTTATCCTTATATAGAGTTTACTAATGAGGTTTATCCTAGAGTTAAAGTGGTTCGTAATATTAATCGTAGGCGTAATAAAAGTCGTTTATTTGGACCTTTTCCTAATGGATATGCTGCTAGGAAAGTAGTAGAGATTATTAATAGATTGTATCCTCTTCGTAAGTGTGAGAGGTTACCTAAAGAGTTATGTCTTTATTATCATATTGATGAGTGTTTAGGTTATTGTGTTAAAAAAATAGATTCTTCTATTATAGAAGAGATGAGTAGCGAAATTATATCTTTTTTAAGAGGTAATGCTAGTAAAGTTAAAGAGAAATTAATTAATGATATGATGGTTGCGAGTGATAATCTTAATTTTGAGAAAGCGCATGATTTAAAACTTATGTTAGAGGATATAGATAAGATATTAGAGAAACAACAAATTGATCTTAATAATAACGATAACTTTGATTTATTTAATTATTATCAAGAAGAAAATTATGTGTGTACTCAAGTGTTTTTTATTAGAAATGGGTTATTATTTGGACAACATACTGATACTTTTACAATAGTAGAAGATATAGAAGAAGAGATGAGTTTATATATATCACAGTTTTATGATAAGAATTTTATATTGCCTAAGGAGTTAGTTGTTCCTATAGAAATAGATGGTTCTTTAATAGGAGAATATCTTAGTGTTAAAGTTAGTAGTCCTTCTAAAGGTAAAGTTAAGAAATTAGTGGATATTGCTAGAGAGAATGCTAAAGTTAAGTTACAGGATGAACTTGTTAAACTTAAAAGTGATGATGAAGTTAGAATGAGTGCATTATTAGAACTTAAGACTTTATTGGGAGTTGAATCTGTCTCTAAGATGGAAGCTTATGATAATTCTCATTTATTTGGGACTTTTTATGTAGGGGGAATGGTTTTATTTGAAGACTTTATTCCTAATAAGAATGAGTATCGTAAATATAAAGTTTCAGTAGATGTTAAAGATGATTTATCGGCGATGAGAGAAGTTATATATAGAAGATATTATAAAGTGATTATGGGTGAGGAGAAGGCTTGTGATATTATACTAGTAGATGGGGGAATATTACAGATTAATGCGGTTAAAGAAGTGCTTGATTCACTAAATATAAGTATTCCTTTAATTGGTCTTAAGAAAGATAAGAAGCATCGTACTAGTAGTATTATAAATAGTAATGGTGAAGAGTTAAATATTAGTTCTGATAGTAAATTATTTCTATTTCTAACTAGAGTTCAAGATGAAGTACATAGATTTGCGATTACATATCACCGTAACATTAAGAGTAAAGGTGCTTTATCTAGTTTACTTGATGTTGTACCTGGTATTGGGGAAGTTAGAAAGAAAGAACTTCTTAAAAAATTAGGTTCTTTAAAGAAAATAAAAGAAGCTTCGATAGATGAGTTAGATGTTATTATTAATAATAGAGAAGTTAGTGTTAATTTAAAAAAGCATTTGGAGGAAATGTAATGAATAATAAGGGTTTTACGTTAGTAGAAATTTTGGCAGTGGTTGTAATATTAGGTATTTTAGTTGGAATAGCAGTTCCGTTTTATACAGGTTATTTAGTTAATTCGAGACTTGAGACTTTTGAAACTAATGAACATAGTATGGAGACAGCGGCAGAAGATTTTTTGTTAATTAATGGTTTGTTTGATCAAATAAGTGAATATGGTTATATAACACTAGAAACTTTAGTTAGTAATGGTCATATTGATGACATAATTGATCCTGATAAACATGGTAGTTTGTGTGATTATGATGATAGTTATGTAATTGTTAAAAAGATTAATAATGTTGACTTTGATTATGAAGCTTATTTATTTTGTTCTGCGTATGAGACTACAGTGAGTGATGAAAATCTTTTAGCAAATGATACGACTGTTTTTATTACAAAATAAGACTGATTAAGTTCAGTTTTTTTTAGTTATATGATAAAATATAGTTATAAGTAGGTGATGTTATGTCTATTATAAAAGTAATGAATGAGAATCTTGCTAATAAGATTGCGGCAGGTGAAGTTATTGAGAAGGTAATGAATGTTGTTAAGGAATTAGTGGAGAATAGTATAGATGCTGGTAGTAGTGAGATTAAAATAGAACTTCTTGATTCGGGAGTTAGAGAAATTATTGTAACAGATAATGGTGTTGGTATGAGTGGAGAGGATGCTAGAACTTGTTTTTTAAGACATGCGACTAGTAAGTTAATTGACTTTGAAGATTTATTTCATATTAGTTCTTTAGGGTTTAGAGGAGAAGCGCTTCCTTCTATTGCATCTGTTTCAAAAGTAGAACTTAAAACTTCTAATGGAGAAGAGGGAACTTGTTTAGTCTTAGAAGCAGGTGTTTTAAAGAGTGAGTGTCCTTCAGAACTTAGAAGGGGTACCTCAATTAAGGTTAGTAATTTGTTCTACAATACTCCGGTTAGGTTAAAATACTTAAAGCATCTTAATGTGGAATTATCTTATATTGTTAATTATCTTAATAATATGGCTCTTACTAGGAATGATATTAAGTTTATTCTTACTAATAATGGTAGTGTTTTACTTAATACTTCTGGTGATGGTAATTTACTTAAGGTTATTCATGATGTTTATGGATTAGATATTTCTAAGAGAATGGTGTCTATTAGTGATGAGGATGATGATTATTTGATTAGTGGTTTTATTTCTTATCCTGAGGTGTTTAGATCTAATCGTAATAGTATTATTACTTTTGTTAATGGGAGATATGTTAAGAATAATGAGATTAATAAAGTAATGGTTGATGTTTATCATAATTATATGCCTAATGATAAGTATCCTGTTATTGTTCTTAACATAGATGTTGATCCAATACTAGTAGATATTAATATTCATCCTCAGAAGATGGATATTAAGTTTTCTAAATTAATAGAGTTAAAAGAGTTACTTAGGTCTTGTTTTAGTAATAAGTTATCTTCTTTAACTTTGATACCTAAGGTAGAGAAAAAAGAAATACCTATTATAAATAGGCCTGTATTTAATACTAGTGATGTAATAGAAGAAGTTAGAGAGAATGAAGAAGTTACCTTTGATTTTGAAGTTAGTGAGGGTGTAGAAGAGCGCATTAAAGAGATGAGACCTGTTGGTTTAGTGCATGGTACTTATATAATTGCAGAGAATAGTGATGGTATGTTTGTTATTGATCAACATGCGGCAGCAGAGAGAATCAACTTTGAGAAAACAATGAGAGAAATGACTAATCCGAATAGAAGTACTTCTGTACTTATGGTTCCTTTATCTATTGAACTTCCTACTAATGAGTTTTTAGTGATTAAAAATAAACTTTCTATATTAGAATCTTTTGGTTTTGTAATAGAGGAGTTTGGTATTAATACGTTAGTAGTTAGAGAACATCCTAACTGGATTCCTATTAATCGTGAAAAAGAAGGTATTATTAAAATATTTGAGTTACTTGCTAATGAAGAAGAATTTGATATGGATAAATTTGTACATAGTAGTGCAGCGATGATTTCTTGTAAGATGTCAATTAAAGCGAATAGTCATTTAAATATGGAAGAGATGAGTTATTTGCTTAATACTTTAAGAGAGTGTGAGAATCCTTTTAATTGTCCTCATGGAAGACCTGTTATTATTACTTATAGTAAGTATGAATTGGAAAAATTATTTAAGAGGGTGATGGATTAATGAAAGATATGACTGTGATAGTAGGTCCGACTGGTGTTGGTAAGACTAAACTTAGTGTTGAACTGGCGAAGAAGATTAATGCTGAAATTATTAATGCAGATAGTATGCAAGTATATAGAGAACTTAATATAGGTACTGCAAAGATTAAAGAGGAAGAAAAAGAGGGGATTGTTCATCATTTATTTGATATAGTAGATGTTGATGATGATTATAGTGTTTTTGATTATCAAAGGGATGCAAGAGAGAAGATTAGCGATATACTTAGTCGAGGTAAGAAAGTTATTATAGTAGGAGGTACTGGTCTTTATATTAAGGCTTGTCTATATAATTATTGTTTTGAAGAGAATAAGAATAATGATAATTACTTAGAACTTTCTAATGAAGAGATACTTTCTAAAATAGATAGTTATAATGTTAATCATAGTGTTCATGTTAATAATAGACAAAGATTAGTTAGGTTACTTAATAAGCTTGAAGATGAACAAGAACTTAATAGTACTGGTAATGATAAGTTATATGATTTTGATATAATAGGTCTTACTACAAATAGAGATAATTTATATGACATCATTAATAAAAGAGTTGATATTATGTGTGATAATGGGTTAGTAGAGGAAGCTAGGTCTTTATATGATAGAGGTATTCATAGTAAGGCTATTAATACGGGTATTGGGTATAAAGAATTGTATTTGTATTTTGATAATAGTATTTCTTTAGAAGATGCGCTTGATAAAATAAAACAAAATTCTAGAAGATATGCGAAGAGACAATATACTTTCTTTAATCATCAATTAGAGGTTAATTGGTTTAATACTAATTATGATGACTTTGATAAAACAGTACTGGAAGTTTATAATTTTATAACAACAAAATAAAAGACCTT
>CAYJHI010000011.1:15612-28058 GCA_964370085.1 uncultured Muribaculaceae bacterium
TTGATAAAACAGTACTGGAAGTTTATAATTTTATAACAACAAAATAAAAGACCTTGATGGGTCTTTTTAATAATGTATGTTATTTCATATCTATCATCATATAAGGAAATTAATATGCTTCCGGTGTAATTATAGTCTCTATGTATTACAGCATTTAAAAGAGATTCTTTCTAAACCAACGATTTTTCCACTAGTTTTATTAAATAAACCTAAATATTTAAATACTTCATTTACTTGTTTTAATATTGATCCAGTAAACTCACGTCTATCTTTAAATTCTATTTTATTAGTTCCGTTATATATTGCACATTTAATAGAATAGGGGCATTCGTCTGATAATAAAAGACCTAAATTAGTATATTGTTTTTCTGGGTTCTTAATGTTAAGTGAGATATATTTATTTTCGTCAAGTTCGAGTTTGTTTTTTTTGAATATTTCATTCAAGTAGTCAAAACTTAAATTTTGTTTTGTAGAAATTAAGTTTTCAAATGAATTATTATTAGCATATTCGGCTACTTTTCGGCTACTTCAAAAATTTTAATAAAAAAGACCTTGATGGTCTTTATTTTTATGCAGCAATACTTGATTTAGCTTTTACTACCCATTTTCCTTCTGGTACGACACCAAAGAAATAACGTCCTTCATTGTTAGTCATACATGTTTTTCTTAAGCGTAGTGATCTTTCTTCTCCAACTCCTACTACTTCATATAATCCTACTGTTGCTCCAACGATTGGTGTTTTACGTGCTTTGTTTATTACGACACCGTTGATAGTTCCTTCTTTAGCTTGTGTTACTTTGTTTAAGTAAACATCTAATTGTGTATTTGTATTGTTAGAAACTTCTACTGGATATGGTGTATAAACATCATAATCATCAGCGATAGCAGTTACTGTATAATTACCAGCGTCAATTTTAGAGAAGAAATATTCTCCGTCTGTAGCACTGATAGTTTCTGATACTGTAACACCTGCACCATTTAATAATCTGACTATAGCTCCATCGAAAGCATGTCCATTATCGTCATAAGCATATCCATAGATATTACCTTTTATATATGTTGCGTCATAAGCTACTACCATATCGGCTAGGTTGATATCACTTCCAGTAAATGTTAGTGAACGTTTAGTAGACATGCTGTATCCATCTTTAACGGCATATAAAATATATTCACCAACTGGTATATTTTGAAATGTGAAATTACCATCAGTATTTGTCATAGTATGTTTGATCGGATTAAAATCTGTATCGAATATTTTAACAGTAGCATTTTCTAAATCAGCTCCTGTTGCATCTTCAACACGTCCTCTGATTATTCCGGATACGACCTCGGGTGTTTCTTCAAGTTCTAACTCCTGATAATGCTCTGCTAGTTCTTCTAATAAGATTTCATCACTGAAATTTAATTTGTATTGATCTTTTTGATTCATTTTTGTCCCCCCTTTCTAACTTATAATATGTCGTGTAGTTTTTCTTGTATAAGTTATTTACACATATGTTGTGAAGTTTATATCGTAAGAACTATCGTTATCCCCAACAGTGAATGTTATATAGTAGCTTCTTGTCCAATCAACATCGCTTGGTATATATAAAATATTTTTTTCATATTTCCAATTAGTAGGTAGGGCACTCTTTAGATAAATTGTTGCATCTGGTTCTGCAATCATCTTAATTGTCGCACCAGTTGTACCATGATAATAACTAAAATCAGACATAGTTTCTTCTCTTACTATTCTTCCTCCTGTTTCTTCATCAATAACCATTGTTACAAGAGAATATCCTTGTTCTTTTTCAGTACATCCTACACAAAGACAATCTTTAAATAATTCGATTTTTCCTGACAAAATAAACTCTAACTTAGTAATTGAATTGATCATTCCTTGTACTGATTTATTAGCTTCTAATATTTCACTGTTACTTTTACTATTAGCAATAATCGTTTTTATCTTTTCGGCTTCTACTTCTAATATTCTAGCAAGACCTGATTGTTCTTCTGCGACTGATGCGATAACATCATTAATAACGTCACATCTTGTTTTATAATACAGATTATTATTCATAATTTCTCCTTTCATACTAATATATGAATTTTTTTAATACTTGTTAGGGACAATTTAATTGGGTAATTACATATAATAGAATGTGATGAAAAATGAATGAGAGAAATATGTGTTCTTATACCAATAGAACTTCTTTACTTAATAGTATGGCTCAAGGGTTATACTCACCAAAAAAAGAGTTGTTTAGTAATATTTGTCAAACTACTAGTGATCTAGAACTTCAAAATATGTGTAATAATAGATTACTCAGTGATTATACTAATTTTACAGATTGTCCAAATGGTGGTTCTTTTGTTACTAAAGTGGGTGATAACCAAAATCTATATGTGTTAGATTCTAATCAGAATGAAGTGGATAAGGTTATTTTGAATTTGCCTAGTAGTGATTATAATAGAGATATACAAGGTATTGCTTATGATCCTGACTTATCTAAAATATATATTGCACACAATGATAAAGTGTTTTCAGTTAATAATCAAGGTGATTTTATTAAGAATGAACTTAATGAACAAACTTTAAATAGTATTAGTAATATGACACTTTCTAGTACTAATAGAAGCTCTTGTGGTAGAATTATTTCTACTTCTAGTACTAGTCCTGATATTAATGCTTTAGGTATTGCTGATAATAATTTGTTAGTTACTTATCAAAAGGGAGGTTCTAATTTTTTAGCTAAAGTTACACCTAATGGTAATTTGGTTAATAATAGACATATAGATGATGGAGTTGTTCCTAGTACTATTATGGAAACTTATAACGGTATACATGTTTTAGCAACTAAGGATAACTCTTATGATTATTTATATACTTTTGATAAGAATATTAATAGGAAAAACTGTTGCGAAATTATTTTAGATGGGGAGTGTAGAGTGGATATCGAGTGTGAAGATGGTCCTTGTAATTTAGATGGTAGTTTATGTGAAGTTGTTAGAAGTGTTGCTTTAATAGAAAATGCTTTAGCTAAACTTATTAATTGTGAAAGTGATAAAGTAAAAGCTGCGATTAATAAAGCTAAGTGTACTAGGGAGTTAGTGGAGATAAATAACTCTGTAAGTCGTACTATTACTAATATATCGATGTTGGAGCAAACGTTAAAGGAAAAACTAGAAGTGGCTTTAGAAATATATGAAAAAAGACACCCAGATTGTGAGTGTCATCATTGTAAATATGAAAAAAATAGCAATTAAGCTATTTTTTTACTTTGGTTAGCACCGATTATTAGTAGTACTGGTAAGGCTGAACCTGTTAGTAAACCTAAGATATTGAAGTTACTATAAGTAGCAGCTAAAATAGTACTTAGTACTGTAAGTCCGATAATAACATAACCAAAAATTGCACAAGTTTTAGCAAGTTCTGGTTTAGTTGATCCCTTAACACCAACGATACCAGCAGCAAGTGTGATTCCAGTTGATACTAAACTTATAACTAAACTGAAATAAATCATTCCTGTTCCAGTGAATTCTTCGCCTGAAGCAGTTTCAGCTAAAGAAATTATTGCTCCAACTCCTACAAATGCAAGAAGAGAAGTGATTATTCCAATACCACCAAATACTATCATTAAAATACCAATTACTTTTAACATTGTATTCTTTTTCATCGTATACTCCTTTCTAATTTAATTATAGCGCTTTTTGTCGAAATGTGAACAATAATTTATTTTAATAGTTTTTTAACAGTTTTTGTTTCTAGGTAAGTGGTTATTAAGACACTTATGATACTACTTATTATTAGACTTAACATTCCTATATTTAAAAAAGTTAATATAGTTAGAGTAGAACATCTAATAAGCATACCTATTAAAGTTATTTTCATATTTTTTTTACTTTGACCCATGGCATCTATGCTACTAGAAAGTGGTGCTTGAATATATAGGAGAATAAAGGGAATAGCCATTATTCTTAAATAATTAGAACCTTCAGTAGTATTATATATTATACTTAAAAAAACTTCTGGAATAGAAAAGAATAAAATAGTAGAAGGGATACCTATAATTAGAGAGAAGAAAATAGCTTGTTTTATTTTTCTTTTGGTATAGTCTTTTTGGTTGTTAGTATGAGCTTTTGATACTACAGGTAAGAGGGCTTGTGATATAGCCATTGTAAAGAATGAAGGTAGTAATAATATTGGTATCACGTATCCTGATATAATACCATATTCTCTTATTATATAATTATTATCATAACCTAGATATATTAAAATACTAGTTAAGATAATTGGTTCTAGGAAATAACCTAAGGATCCAATTAATCTACTTGTGGTACTGGGTATACTTATTGATAGGGCTTCTTTTGTGTACTTTTTATTTACTCTTAACTCTTCTTTTTTTACCTTAGTCTTTTTAGGTAGAAAGAAGAATAATACTAAGATAGAAGTTAATTCACTTATGATGTTTGTTAGAATTATAAAAGTAACTGCCACTTCAATACCATTATTTATAAAGATAGGTACACCAATTATTATTAGTATTAGTCTGATAATGTCCTCTGTTACGTTGGAAATGACATGAGGTAACATTTTTTGTTTACCAAAGAAATAGCTTCTTAACATTCCTGATAAACTAGTTAGAGGTAATACTATGGCGATTGCTAGTAGAGGATAATAACTTCTTGGTTCGTGTAATAAATTATTTGCTAGTAAAGGACTAAATATTATAATAGTAATTATAATAATTAAATTTATTATAAAAGAAATAGGTAATAGAGAAAATAGAAGTGTTTTATTATTTTTTTTATCTTCTGATACTAATTTAGAGATTGCAAGAGGAAACCCAAATTGAGTTAGACCAATCAATAACATAAAAGTAGGTAATATTAACATATAAAGACCAATTCCTTCGGGACCCATCAATCTACTCATGACTATTTTAATTACCATACCTAGAGCTTTAGTGAGAAAACCTCCTATTATTAAAATAATAGTGGATATAACAAATTTTTCTTTCATGTAATCACCTTTTTCTATTAATAAACATATGCAATTAGGTGAATTTATTGACAAATAATAGTTTTAGGAATAATATATTTAATTATAAGAGGTGAAGATATGCAGATAACTGAAGAAGCAAAGACAGAAATGGAGAAAGCTATTAGGTTTTTAAAAATTATTCAATTTAATGCTGATGGTTATAAAATAAATTGGATTTTGAGTGAAAACAAGTGTTTTTTAGAGAAAAATAATGAAGAGACGTTTTTAGAAGATGATAAGACAGTTGTTATTAATAGTGAAAGTGATTTAGAAATAAAATATAGTAAAGAAAAAATAATTATTAAAACTAATGCGTTTGAATTTAAAGATGTAAGTGATGAAACAGGTATGATTAGTTATGAGGAAGTAGTAGTAAAGCAAACTTTTATTTTTGAGCATGATAGAGATAATAATCTTTTAGTTTATGCTTATTATGTAGATTCTTCTATTTATGATGAAGATGATTTTACAGAAGGTGTTGACGATAGAGAAGAGTATAGTAATATATTTATGCAGGAATATAGAGTGGATGAAGATTTTGTACTTTATGAGCTAGAAACTTTTAGTGATTTAGTACGTATAGATTACAGTGAGATTCCTTCTATTAAACCTAACTTTGGTACTAAAGTTAAGACTAGTACACCTTTAAAGAATTATATTGGTACTTAGGAGTAGTTTTTACTATTCTTTTTTTATAGAAAATGATATTATATTAATGCAGGTGAAGTATGAAAAGAAGTGAAGTAGATAGAAATAAAGTTAGTCCAATGATGGGGCAGTATTTAAATATTAAGGATAAGTATGAAGATAGTATTATCTTTTTTCGTCTTGGTGATTTTTATGAGATGTTTTTTGAGGATGCAATTATTTCTTCTAGGGAATTAGAACTTACTTTAACAGGTAAAGTGGCTGGTTTAGAAGAGAAGATTCCAATGTGTGGTGTTCCTTATCATTCTTATAAAGGGTATTTAGAGAAGTTAATTGATAAAGGTTATAAAGTAGCGATATGTGAACAGTTAAGTGATCCTAAGGAAACTAAGGGAGTAGTAGAGAGGGATGTTGTTCAAGTTGTTACTAAAGGTACTAGATTAGATGATAGTATTGATGCTAAAGATAATAATTATATTGCTAGTATTTATGACTTTGAATATTGTTATAGTTTATCTTATGCTGATGTTTCAACAGGTTACTTTTATACGATGTTAGTAGATCATAATGAAAATGATTTGTTTAAACAATTAATTAACCGTAATATTAAAGAAGTTATTGTTAATGATTTGATGAGTAGAGAAGTCATAGAAGTACTTCGTAATAGTTATCATATATTAGTTACAATTGAAGATAATGTTTATAAGGAAGAAGATTATAATTATTTATACGAAAAATTAGAGGATGTTAGATTAGTTAGTGGTGTTAAACATTTACTTTATTATTTATTAGATACTAAGAAGGGAAGTCTTTCTCATTTACAAGAAGTAGAAGTTGTTTTAAGTTCTAAGTATTTAGAATTTGATATTCATACTAAGAATAATCTAGAACTTACAGAAACACTTCGTTTAAGAGAAAAAACTTATTCGTTACTTTGGTTACTTGATAAAAACAAGACGGCAATGGGATCAAGATTTCTTAAGAATAGTATTGAAAATCCTTTGATTGATAAAGATGAGATTAATAAAAGATTAGATATGGTTGAGAAACTTAGGATTGAATTTATCTTAAAAGAAGAGTTAAAGGTTTTGTTAGATGAAGTTTATGATTTAGAAAGACTTTCTAGTAGAATTAGTTATGGTAATTTGAATGGAAGAGATTTACTTCAGTTAAAAGCTTCTTTGAAAGTATTACCTAATATTAGTGATATTTTAAAACAATTAGGGTTTTCTAAAGAATTAGTTGATTTAAGTGATATATATGATTTATTAGAAAAGTCTATTCATGAAGAACCTCCTATTACTGTTAGAGAAGGTAATTTAATTAAAAGTGGTTATAATAGTGAGTTAGATGAGTTAAAGGAGATTAGAAGTGGCTCTAAAGATTTTATTCTTAGTTTAGAACAAGAAGAAAAAGAAAGAACGGGTATTAAAAACTTAAAAGTTGGCTTTAATAAGGTTTTTGGTTATTATATAGAAGTTAGTAAGGGAAATGTTCATTTAATTAAGGATGAATTTGGATATGATAGAAAGCAAACGCTTGCTAACTGTGAGAGGTTTATTACACCTTTATTAAAAGAAAAAGAGAATATTATTTTGGGAGCGGAAGAGAAAATAGTTAATTTAGAATATAAATTATTTATGGATGTTAGGGAGATCGTAAAAAGATTTATTGATAAAATTCAGTATAATGCTCGAGTTATTGCCGAAGTAGATTTCTATCAAGCACTTGCTACTGTGGCGGAGGATAATAATTATGTTCGTCCTTTTATGGTAGATAATAATAGTGTTAAGGTTATTGAATCTCGTCATCCTGTTGTAGAGAAGGTTCTTAAGGGTAATTATGTTCCTAATGATATTATTATGAATAGTGAGACTGATGTTTTACTTATTACTGGTCCTAATATGGCTGGGAAGTCAACTTATATGCGTCAGATGGCAATATTAGTTGTGATGATGCAAATAGGTAGTTTTGTTCCTTGTAAGAGTTGTTCTATGCCTGTTTTTGATAAGATTTTCACAAGAATTGGTGCTAGTGATGATTTAGTTAGTGGTGAGAGTACTTTTATGGTGGAGATGAAAGAAGCTTCTATTTCTTTAAGGAATGCTACTAAGAATAGTTTGATTTTATTTGATGAGTTAGGTAGAGGGACTGCTACTTATGATGGTATGAGTTTAGCACAAGCTATTTTAGAATATATTCATGATGATGTTAAATGTAAAACGATGTTTTCAACTCACTATCATGAATTAACAGATTTATCTAAGATTTTATCTAATTTAAAAAATATACATGTATCTGCTGTTGAAGAGAAGGGTCATATTACTTTTTTACATAAGATTAAGAATGGTCCAGTTGATAAGAGTTATGGTATACATGTAGCATCTTTGGCAAAATTACCTGATAGTGTTATTAAAAGAGCAGAGGTTATTCTTGAATCACATGAGAAAAAGAAACCTAAAAAGGATGAATTTGTTCAAACTAGTTTATTATTTCAAGAAGAAAATAATGATTGTAATGAACTAATAGATAATCTTAAAAAAATAAATGTGTTAGAGATGACACCAATAGATGCGATAAATAAATTATATGAAATAGTTAATGAAATTAAGAAGTGAACTTAGGTTTGCTTTTTTGCTTTCTTGACATGTTTATTAATTTATAGTATAATTAGCCCACTAATTGGAGGAATTATGCAAGATAGAGTAGAGAAGTTTTTAGACGGAGAAAAAGTATTAGGTTTTGAATGGATAGTAGATAGTGAAAAGAGAGTTAGTTTATATTGGGATGGTAGTGATAATGATATAGAAGAAGAGAAAGATTTCTTTTTGAGTGTTATTAGAGAAAAACCTAGATGTTATAAAGAATTACTTTTATTAGGGAGAAATAATAAGAGATTTGATTATTTAAAAAATAAGAATTTTATGTATACCTATATAGATAGTAGAGCTAGTAATGTTAGTGTTCCTTTTAAAGTTATGATTAAAGATATATCTAATTATTTAAAAGATTTTGCTAGTGATGATGTACTTGATTTAATAGATGATGATGCTAGTTATAAAGCTATTATGGGTTCATTTTTGTTAAATACTTATTTGGAACCTTTGTTTAAAGATGGTAATGGTTTGAAATTTAGAGAAAAGCTAGAAAATAGGATTTTAAAAGAATTTTATGAAGGTTCTAAATGTGTAGGTAGAGGTTTTATAAAAAAAGGGTTTATGAAACATGAAGATCAAGAAGTGAGAACAAGGGCAACATTTTATAATAACTCCTTCGAGTTAATTTCTTTCTTTAGAAACAAGAATGTTAAAAATGAAAAAGAGTATTTTGATGTACTGGATGATTATATTAAATCAACTTTAAGTATGGAAGATTATATTAAGAAGAATAATTATAATAGTGATGGTTTTAAAGGGATAATTAAGTTATGTACTGTTGTTAATCCTAGTTATATAGAAAAGTTAGATAAAAGAGTAGTTGTTGTAGAAGAAGTAGTAGAAGATAATACTTGTTCTTTAGTAATAAATAAGTTGTTAGATAAAGAGATTAGTTTTAAAGAATTGGCAAGTGATAAGATTAAGTATGATTTTTCTTTTGATGATTTAGTTAATAAACTTAAAAGTAATGATGATAGAGAAAGTGTTTCTAAACTTAGAGAGTTGTTAGTTGAAGATATAGAAAGTAATAAATTAGAAGTGTTAGATTTGTTGAATTTGTTTTGTAATAAGAGTAGTTATAAAGCTAAGTGGTTTAATGGACCTGTTAGGGATTTGAGTAGATTTATAATGGCTAGTATTAATGCAAGTAATAGTGAAGAGAGAATTTTAGCTTTAGAAGAGAAAAAGAAATTATTAGTGGGATATAATAAGCCTTTTGAGAAGTGTTATGCTGGTAATTGTGAAACTACTATTAGTGATAATGGTAATATTATTTCTGTTAAGAAAGAAGATATATTAGAATCTTATGAAGAATTGGATGAGAGAAGAGAATATATATCATTTGGTTCTGTAGTAGCAAAAGCTAGATTAAATGTTATTAATAAGAGTTTTGATAATAAAATAGAAATAGAAATTCCTAAAGTAAATGTTAAGAGTGAATAATTTCATTCTTTTTTATTGTTTAAAAAAGGAGAAATTGTTATACTATATAGTAGGTGATGATATGAAACTTAGATTAAAGAAGAAGTTAGAGAAACAAGGTAAGTTACCTGTAACTAATTTAAAGAAATATAAAAGAAAGAGTTTAGCAATAGTGTTAGGACTTATTTCACTGGCAATAATATCTGTAATGGGAGCGTCTTATGCAGTGTTAAGTTTAGTAATAACAGGAGAAGAAGAAATAGATGTAACATTAGGTACTTTTGATATTACTTTAAATGAAGGAGAAGTAATTAATTTAAGTAATGCTCAACCAGTAAGTGATGGGTATGGATTAAGTACAAGTCCTTATACTTTTACAATTAGTAATACAGGAACAGTAGATGCTTTATATAGATTAACATTAGAAAGTGATGAGAGTGTAGATCCTACTACTTTAATACATAAAGATGATATTAAGATAGCATTTAAAGAGGGTACTAGTGAATGGAGTAGTCCAATTAAGTTAAGTAATTTAAATAATGGATTGTTTTTAGCGAGTAATAAACAATTAAGTGCAGGTAGTAGTATTGATTGGGAAATAAAGTTATGGATGGATATAGATGCAGGGAATGATGCACAGGGAAAGATATTTAAAGGTAAATTAAAAGTAGAAGCAGTACAACAAAGTGAAGGATATTTTGTAGATACAATAAGTCCAGTAATAACAATGAATGGAGAAAGTGTAATAAATATAAAAACAGGAGATACTTATACCGATGAAGGCATTCTTAGTATATATGATGATACAGATACGGTAACAACAGATCAAGTTACGAAGATAATAAAAGAATGTAGTATAGATGGAACATGTGTAGATACAGATAGTGTTGATACAACATCACCTAATATGTATCAAATATATTATCAATATACAGATACATCAGGTAATATAGGATTAGCAGTAAGAAGTGTCAATGTGCATTTGAAAGATACAACGGGACCAGTTATAACATTAAATGAAGGTAATTTATGTTATGATGCAGGAGCAGGTTATGTTGAAAAAGGTGCGACAGCATTAGATGATATAGATGGTGATATTACAAAGAATGTCGTAGTTATAAATAGTGTATCAGAAAATATTCTAGGTGTTTATACAGTTAAATATATAATAAGTGATACAACAGGTAATTATTCTATTGCAACTAGAACCGTTGAGATAAGTGAAGAGCCTAATGCACCAGTGTTATCTCCTGATTTAATTCCAGTAACATATGGACCAAATGGAGAAGTGTATAAAGCAGATGTTAATAGTGGATGGTATAATTATTGTGGGCAAGAATGGGCAAACGCTGTAACTGTTAGTAGTAGTGCTAAATTAACGATCAGTAGTGCAGCAGCTGGTACAGAAATATTGATGGATGATATAGAACAAATGGTAGTATGGATCCCAAGATATAATTATGATCCAACTAGCATTGTAAATGCATCACAAGCTATTGATGTAGAGTTTGTCAACACAGATCAAGATGCGCATCCAGCATTTTGCTTCGGAAATAGCTGCCAAACAGATAGAAGTAATACAGAAAATATCGAGTTATCTGGAATATGGATAGGTAAGTTTGAAATAGCAAATAGAGTAGGAGAAGATGAGAATACATCTAACGTTAGTTATGTTGTTAAACCTAATTTAAACTCAGTTAATAATTCAAATGTAAGCACGATGTATGATAAGATAAATGATATAACTATTTCAAATGGTGATGTTCATATGATGAAAAATACAGAGTGGGGTTTAGTTGCCTATTTTTCACAAAGTAAATATGGTGTGTGTAATAGTGATGGAACTTGTGCATCTATAGTTGCTAATAACGCTTATTATGATTCTGGTACATACGATATAATAACAGGATGTGGCCCGGTGATGAACGGAGAAATAATTACTGATAATAAATCAACAACGGCTTGTCCGGATAATAGCAAATGGAATACTAATATTGGCCAAAAGGCAAGTACCACAAATAATATGTATGGCATATATGATATGGCAGGTGGGAGATATGAGTATGTAATGGGAAATATGAATGACAGTAGTGGTGTTTTTAATTCAAGTTCCTCAGGATTTAGTAGTGCGCTAGAGAAAAAGTATTACGATGAATATGGATATGGAACAAGTCAAATTGACTATAGTAGAGGGTTAGAAGGTGATGCGACGAAAGAGCTGAATCCAAATAGTGCTAGTATGTCAAATTGGAATAGTGATAGTGCATATTTCGTTTTTTTACATATTCCTTGGTTTATTAGAGGTGGTTCCTCTGCCGTTTCTACTAGTGCTGGTATATTCTACCTTTCTGGGAACACTGGGGTAGCGTTTTCACACACTTCTGCTCGTTTATCTTTGTTTGTTTTCTCGTAGTTGAAGGTAATGAAAGAAGTATGATTATATATGAAAAAGTTATTATTGAACGAAGAATGTTAAAATAATTGTTAAATTGAAGTAATAAAAATGAAGTTCTGACTCTTTGTCAAATACTGTTGTTGAAACTTTAGTCACTTTAATATTTACTTAACTAAATTATATACTTTTCTTTTATTTTATGTTAAAATTAAGTCGGTGATGTAAATGAAAAACAGAAGTGAATTAAGAGAAGTTATAGTTAAAGTATTGTATCAAAATTATATAATGGAGAATACTAAGA
>CAYJHI010000012.1:0-27034 GCA_964370085.1 uncultured Muribaculaceae bacterium
CTTCCTTAATTAATAATATGTCAAAATATGTCGATTAAGAAATTATAAATAAAAGATAGTATTAAATTACACTAAAATGTTACAAAATAATAAGAATATGCTATAATTTATATATAGTGAGGTGTCTAAGATGGCAAAGAGAAAAAGAAAAAAAGTAGTAGAAGATAAAAAGTTTAAATATACAAGTGAACTAGTAGGTATTCTATTAGTTTTAGCAGCTATATTAGGTTTTGGTAAATATGGACCAGTAGGAGAGATGATCTCATCTTTTGCCGTATTCTTAGTAGGAACAGGTTATGCTTTCTTTTTAGTCTTAATCTTTTTAATAGGTGGATATATGCTAATCAAAAGAGAAAAACCTAGATTTTTAACTAGCAAGTTAGTGGGGTTATATATTTTATCAATAGGTTTACTAGCATGGGCACATGACAGTTATATCATCGAAGGCTTAGATGCTATGCAAGTGATGAATACTACGATTGATAATTTAGTTGCTAGCTTTTCTAATATAAGCGAATATGCCATTAGAGAGACTGGTGGAGGAATAGTAGGAGGCGGTTTTGCAGTCTTATTCTATTCACTGTTTGATTACCAAGGTATGGTTATCATAAGAATTACTTTTATAATAATAGGTGCGACATTGTTTACAGGTTTTTCTATAATCGATATTGTAAAAAATGCTATTAATAAAGGTAAAGATATGTTACCAACTAAAGGTAATGAAGAAGAAACAATTAAAGATAAAAAACGCGTTATTATAAGAGGAACAGATGATGAAGAAGATGATGAGCCATCAACTGGTGAAATAAAAGAAGATAAAAAAATTGTTATTTCTAGTATTGATGAGTTAACTAAAGTAACAGATGATCATAAACAAGAACATGAAACAGAGGAAAAAGAACCACCAAAAGAACCAGTAAAAGATAATACTAATCGTAATTATCAATTGCCACCTATGTCACTACTTAATCCTACTAAAAAGAGTAGTTCTGGTACTGATAATGCTACCATTGAGAAAAATATTGTTACACTAGAAAAAGTATTACAAGATTTTGGTATTAGTGGAAAAGTAGTAGAAGTTCATGTTGGACCAAACGTAACACAATATGAATTAGAAATTAAATCAGGAACAAAAGTAAGTAAAATATTAGGTATTAATAGAGAAATAGCCTTAGTACTTGCTAAAAAAAGTGTTCGTATTGAAGCACCTATTCCTGGTAAAAACACAGTAGGTATTGAACTTCCTAATGATCAAGTTGCCATGGTAGGATTTAGAGAAATATTAGAAAAAGTACCTAAGAGTAAAGATAGTTCTAAGTTGTTAGCAGCACTAGGTAAAAATATTATGGGTAATATCGTTTGGTGTGAAATTGATAAAACGCCTCACTTGTTAGTTGCCGGTACAACTGGTTCAGGGAAATCAGTTTGTGTTAACGGAATTATTGCGTCTATTCTTATGAGAGCAAAACCAGACGAAGTTAAACTAGTAATGGTCGATCCTAAAAAAGTTGAATTGTCAGGATATAATGGAATACCGCATTTAATGTGTCCGGTTGTTACAGATCCGAAAAAAGCAGCGGTTGCATTAGCTAAAATAGTAGGAGAAATGGAAAGACGTTACGAAGTGTTTAGTGATACAAGAACTAAAAACATTAGTACCTATAATGAATATATTGAAAAGAAAAATGCTAAATTACCAGAGGAAGAACAACTTAAGAAAATGCCTTATATCGTAGCTATTGTCGACGAGTTGGCAGACCTTATGTTAGTAGCAAGTAAAGAAGTGGAAGATTCAATTCTAAGAATTACACAAATGGCTCGTGCTGCAGGAATACATTTAATCATCGCAACACAAAGACCAAGTACAGATGTAATTACAGGATTAGTTAAATCAAATATTCCATCACGTATTTCTTTTGCCGTTAGTAGTAGTATTGACTCAAGAACAATATTAGATGCAACAGGAGCAGAAAAACTACTTGGAAAAGGGGATATGTTATTATTACCTATGGGAGAATCATCACCACAACGTCTACAAGGTGCCTATATATCAGACGATGAAATTAAAAAAATTATTGACCATACTATTTCTCAACAAATTGCTCAGTATGATGAAAGTATGATGAATCTAAATTCTGTCGATAACACAAAGAGTGCTTCTCAAGTAGAAGATGCAGGACAAAAAGAAGAATACGATGATCCACTATATAATGAAATAGTTGAATTTGTTATAGAAACACAAAAAGCTAGTGCATCATTATTACAAAGAAGATTTAAATTAGGATACAATCGTGCCGCTCGTATCGTTGATCTTTTAGAAGAAAGAGGAATAATAGGACCACAAAATGGTTCGAAACCAAGAGAAGTATTAGTACAACTAGATCATAGTGAGGAGGATGAATAATGACACCACATATAGAAAGTAAACAAGAAGATATTGCTAACTTAGTAATTATGCCAGGAGATCCTCTAAGAGCCAAAGTAATGGCTGACAAGTATTTAACAGAAACTAAATTAGTTAATACAGTAAGAGGAATGACTGCCTATACAGGTTTTTATAAAAACAATAAAATAACAATATTCCCATCAGGTATGGGAATACCAAGTATGGGAATATATGCCCATGAGTTATTTAAGTTTTATAATGTTGATAAAATAATCAGAATAGGATCAACAGGTACTTATAAAGAAAACATTAATTTATTTGACTTAATCTTAGTAGAAAAATCAGTTACTAATAGTAACTTTTCTCTAAATTACCTAGGTATAGATACAAAAGAAGTATTAACTAGTAATAACCTAAATAACAGTATAGAACAAATAGCAAATAAAAAAAATAAACACCTTCACAAAGGCACAGTCTTATGCAGTGAAACTTTTTACGGTAGCACAGACAAAGAAGTTAATAGCGAAATACTAGCAGTAGAAATGGAAGCATTCGCTCTTTCAACAATAGCTAATAGCTTAGAAAAAAGTGCAACAACATTACTAACAGTTTCAGACAACATTGCTACAAAAGAGGAAACAACAAGTGAAGAAAGACAAAATAACTTTATTGAAATGATGGAAATAGCATTAGATTCAATTATTAATAATAATTAAAATGTTGTGTATAATAAGAAAGAGGTGACGGTATGAAAAAACTTACTAAAGATTTAGGATCATATAATTTACATATGATCAAAACAGATAAATTTAAAACAACTAAAGTACGTGTTATTTTTCAAGATAATATCAAAAAAGAAGATATAACAATCCGTAACATGTTAATAGATATGTTGACACTTACAACCAAAGAATTTAATACTAAACAGAAGTTAGCTATTGAATCAGGAGAGTTATATGCAGCAGCAGTTCATGGCAACAACATTCGTATTGGAAATCATTTAAATACTAATCTAAACTTAGATATTTTAGATGAAAAATATACTGAAGAAGGAATGTTGGAAAAAAGCATTGAATTTTTAAGTAAAATTATTTTTAAACCCAATGTAACAAATAATAAATTTGATTCAAATTCGTTTGAAATTGTAAAAAAAGATACGGAACTAACAATAAAAAGTATTAAAGAAGAAACTAAAAAATATAGTATTATTCGACTATTAGAAGAGATGAATAGTAATCTTCCTACTTCTTATCGTGGTTTTGGGTATATTGAAGATTTAGATAAAATAAATGAAGAAGTATTATACGAATACTATCAAAAAATGCTAAAGACAAATTTAGTAGATATCTATATTATTGGTAACATTGATTTTAGTGAAACAGAACAAATTTTTCGTAAATATTTCCATTTTGAAACGTTTAAGAAAGCTAAAGAACCAGTTGTTATAAAACAAACTGAATCTAAGGGTAGTGTTAAAGTCTCTAAAGAACAGGATGATCTAAATCAAACTAAGCTTGCTATGGGATTAAAGTTAATTAATCTAACGGAAGAAGAAACTAATTATGCTCTAACTCTATATAATATTTTATTAGGAGGAGGAACAGATTCTAAGTTATTCCAACAAGTAAGAGAAAAAAATTCTCTAGCATACACAGTTCATTCCTTTACTAATAAAAACGATAATCTTTTAATAATAACCGCAGGTATTTCTAAAAGCAATTATGAAAAATGTCAGAAAATTATTAAAGAACAACTTAAATTAATGGAAAAAGGTGATTTTAGTGATAAAGACATAGATAATGCTAAACAACTATATATGACTGCAATGGATGAATTAGAAGAATCACCTAGTCAATTAGTGGAAGCACATTATATGATAGATTTATTGAAATTAGATGACATAGAGACTAGAAAAACTAAAATGCAAAAAGTTAATAAAGAACAAATTATTAGTGTTGCTAAAAAAGTTAAGTTAGATACAATCTTCTTATTAGAAGGGATGAATGAACATGAAGAAAATTAGTTTAACAGGATTAGACACCAATTTATATTATGAAAAATTAAATAATGGATTAGAAATATATTTAATACCATATGAAAACAAAAAGAACTATTTTGTTACTTATGCTACTAGATTCGGATCTAATCAAATTGAATTTATTCCGACAGGACAAAAAGAAATGATAGAAGTACCAGCGGGTATTGCACATTTCCTAGAACATAAAATGTTTGAACAAGAAGATGGTATAGATCCATTTTCATACTTTAATGAAAGTGGAACAGGAGCAAATGCTTCAACCAACTTTACTAATACTCAATATATTTGTTACGGAACTAATGAGTTTGAAAAGAATTTAGAATTCCTATTAGACTATGTAAATAAACCTTATTTTACTGATGAAAACGTAGAAAAAGAAAAAGGTATAATAAAAGAAGAATTACAGATGTATGATGATATGCCAGCATGGGTTTTACAAAAAGAATTACATGAATGTTTATACAATATTCATCCTACTAAAATAGATATAGGAGGAACAGTAGATTCTATTTATAAGATTACCAAGGAACATTTATACGATTGTTATAATACTTTTTATAAACCGGATAATATGTTTCTAGTTGCAGCAGGTAACTTTGATCCAAAAGAAGTTATTGAGCAAATAAAAAAGCAACAAGAAACAGTAAAAGAAAATAAAGAAAAAATAGTATTAAAAGAATATAATGAACCAAGAGAAGTTTGTAAAAAAGAAAGTATTGTAGAATTTAATGTCAAAGTGCCTAAAGTAGGGATAGGACTAAAAGTAAAAAGAGATAGCTTTAAAGGGTTCTCTAAACCAGAATTATTCTATTACTTAAATATGATTGCAACTCTTAACTATGGATTAACATCAGATTTTAGAGAAGAAGCAAGAAATGAAAAACTATTTACAGGACTATATTACGATTGGAATAACTATGATGATATTTATACCTTTGAATTAGTGGCAGAAACTACTAAACCAGAAGAGTTTTATCAAAAAGCTATTGAGCAATTACAAGACTTAAAAGTTGATAAAAAAGACATGGAACGTATTAAAAAGGTATGGATTGCCAGTGAAGTAAAACTTATTGATAATGTTGAAAGTACTGTTTATAATATCCATGATGATATAGTTTTATTTGATGATATAGTACCTAATAAAGTAGAAATTATTAAAGAACTAAATTATGATAAACTACAAGAAGTTATTAAATCAATTGATTTTAATAATACAACTAAGGTAATATTAATGCCTAAAAGTAATTAGTATAGATAAATTAAATACAAGCAAGAAGAGTAAAATAATTTTCTTTTCCAGTTGCTTGTTTTTTTTTACTTTGGTACGGATCGCGGTAGTTCAAATATATATAATTCATCTCGTTTGTCGGTAATAATAAACTAAAAAGTTAATTTGTTAAACAAATCAACTTTTTTTGTAGTATAATAAATTAGAGGAGAGTATTATGTTAAAAGTAGAGAATATTACAAAGTACTATGGCTCTTTTAAAGCCGTAGATAACCTTTCTTTTGAAGTTAAACCAGGTGAAATATTTGGTTTACTAGGAGAAAATGGTGCAGGAAAAACAACAACTTTTAGAACTATTATGGGACTTATTGAAGCTAGTGATGGTAAAGTAACTCTAAATGATAAACCAATTGATTTTGAAGTTACAAATAAAATTGGTTTTGTAACCGAAGAAAGAAGTTTATTAACTAAGCTAACCGTTAAAGAACAAGTATTATTTTATGGCGCTCTAAAAGAAATGAATGAGGATACAATTCTTAAAGAACTAGATTATTGGTTAAAAAGATTTGATATTGAAAATTATCTTGATAAAAAGATAAAAGAATTATCTAAAGGAAATCAACAAAAAATACAATTTATAACAGCAGTTATTAATAAACCAAAACTATTAATATTAGATGAACCATTCTCAGGATTAGATCCTATTAATGTAGAGTATTTAAAAAATGCTATTTATGATTTAAAGAAAGAAGGATGTGCAATTATTTTTTCATCTCATCAAATGCAGTATATTGAAGAATTTTGTGAAAAACTAGTTATCTTATCTAAAGGTAAAAATATTTTATCTGGATACCTTGATAAAATAAAAAAAGATATGGGTCACAATAAAATAATGCTTAAGGGAGATAAAATAGATCTTTCTAAACTTGAAAAAATAAAAGGTGTTACTAGTATTGATAACAACAAAGATCATTACATCGTTAATATAAGTGGTGAAGATGTTATTAACAAAGTGTTTAAAGCTATTAGCACAGCATCTATACAAACTTTTAATGTATTAGAACCAACTCTAAACGAAATCTTTATTGAGAAAGTAGGTGCTTCAAATGAATCGTAAATTTTGGTATTTGACTAAGATGAGTCTAAAGAAAAAAGTCGCAACTAAATGGTTTGCAGTTGTTAATATATTATTAGCAGTAGCAATAATAGCAATCGTTAACATAGATACTGTTATTACTTCTTTAGGAGGAGACTTTGCTTCTAAAACAGAAATCTTAGTAATTGATGAAACAGATAAAGTATATGATGATTTTAAAACTAATTTTGATTATAACATAACATTATTAGGGCAAGAAGATTACTTTGAAATAAAAGAAACAAAAGAAGAGTTAGAAACTCTAAAAGAAAATGTTACTGATAATAGTCAAATTATTATTGTTATAAAAGAAGATGAAACTAATTATTTAAGTGCTAATATTATCACAAGAGATGAATTAGGTACAGTTGATAGTCAACTATTAAATCAAGCTTTAATAACAACTAAAAATAATTATGCAATTGTTGAAAGTGGTATAGATCAAGAACTGCTTGCTAGTATTTCCAATCCAATCGTTGTAGAAACAACTATTTTAAATGAAAATATGTCTGCAGGTGAGCAGATGGATATTGTTATGAGTACTATTTTTCCAATTATCATATTGCCATTTTTTATGCTATCAGTATTCATAGTACAAATGATAGGGGCAGAAGTAAACGAAGAAAAGACAACAAAAAGTATGGAAGTTATTTTAACCAATGTATCTGCTAAAACGCATTTCTTTTCGAAAATATTAGCAGTTAATACCTTTGTTATTATTCAAGGAACTTTATTGATAGTATATAGTGGTTTAGGAATATTAGTAAGGATGAATACTTCTACTAGTGGAGTAACAGATCAAGCAATTGATTTAGTAGGAAACTTTACATCAGTTTTAACAGAAAGTGGTATAATGGAGAACTTAGTTATCTTCATACCGATTATTCTAATCTTCATGTTACTATCTTTCGTTGCATATTCCTTAATAGCAGGAGTACTTGCAGCAATGACAACAAATATGGAAGATTATCAACAAATACAAATGCCTATTTTAATAATAATGTTAATAGGGTATTACTTATCAATCTTATCAGGACTATTTGAAGGAGCATTATTTATTAGAGTATTATCATATGTTCCATTAATATCAACACTATTATCACCATCGTTATTAATGGTAGGACAAATAACAATTGTTGATACATTAATATCGATTGGACTATTAGGATTATTCATCTATATTCTAATAAAAAGAGGATTAAAAGTATATAAAATTGGTGTTTTAAATTATTCTAACGAAAAAATATGGACTAGATTTATGAAAGCAGTAAAATCAAAAGACGTCTAATCACCAAGAAAGAGAGATTATATGACAGAAAATGACGATTATTTAGAAGATTTAGAAACAATATATCAAGACACTATCTCTACAATAAACAAATTAAAAGGAACTGATCCAAGTAATTCTCATCTAAAGGAATTAGAAAAAAGAAAGAATTCATTGGAAACATTATTGATAAAGAGTAGAGTAGTAGCAGAAGAAGAACACCAAGAAGAATTAACAGAACAGGAAAAATCTTTTATATGTAATGATTTAGATGTTATGTATAAACATTATATAGGACCAGAAATTAAAGATAATAAACAAGCTCCTAAAGAAGTCAAAACAAAAGTTAAAAGTTTTGAAAGCTACTTAAAAGAAGCAATAGAAAAGAAGTAATATAACTTCTTTTTTTTATAGATATAACTTATTTTTTCTTTGATATATTTAATATAATACCGACAATAAACATATAAGATATTAAACTACTACCACCATAACTTATAAAAGGTAAAGTAATACCCATAATAGGTAAAAGACCAATAGTCATTCCAATGTTTTGAATTTGTTGAAAGACCAACATAGTTATAATTCCTATCAAAACATATTTATCTATTTTTCTACTGTTACTAGATAATTTAATAAGCTTATAATCAAAAACAAAAATAATTCCTAATAACAAAGTAGTTATAACAAAACCAAAATTAGAAGCAAATACTGAAAAGATAAAATCAGTACCAGATTCAGGAAAATATAAAGGAGTATTATTATATCCGTGTCCTAGTAAAGATGCAGATCCTATAGCAACCACAGAATTTTCAAGTTGCATTCCTACACCTTGTTGCCAATCAAGTAATCTATTAATGCGGTAATATATATCATTACCAAATAAATCAATGAATAAATTTTCATATAAAAAGTAAATTAATAATATCCCAATAAATAAACTTATAATGATCAACAAACCTAAAATAAACCACCTAAGTCTAATTCCACTAAAAAAGAGCATTACAAACATAATCAAAAAATAAATAATAACTACACCAGTATCAGGCTCTAAAAAGGTTAATATACTAGGAATCAACGTAATAAATAAACATTTAGTAATTAACAACACTTCACTTTTGAGAGGATGTTTCTTTATAGGTTTATACTTATATATAGTAATACCAAGTACCATTATTAAAAATATTTTCATAAATTCACTAGGTTGAAAACTACCAACACCTGGTATAATAAACCAACATTTACTATTGTTAATAGGAGTACCAATAATTAAAAGAAGTAAGAGAAGTATATTACCTACAATATATAAAAACCAAGCATGTTTATAAATAATTTTATTATTAAACTTCAATATAACAAAAACTAAAATAAAACCAATTAAATACCACATCACTTGTTTTATAGCTAAGTCTTTAATTGATAAATAAGTAGTAGCACTATAAATAGTAACGACACTAATAATGGCAAATAACAAAATAAGTATAACAATACTCTTATCTATTTTCTTTAGCATTTATTATCACCTAACAATAGTATGTCAAAAATATTAGGCTCTAAACATATAATATAACAGGAGATGATATAATGACTAAAAAATTGCCTCAAGTATTTCAAGTTCCCATAAATAATAAACTAAAAAATAATAAAGAAGTTTATTATTCTAATTATAGTGAAGACACTAGTTCTAATCAAAGTGATGTAAAGTTAATAGTTGAACAATTATTTAAAACTACAGGTTATGTTTTTAGAACTAAACTAAAGATTATAACTAACAACAATACTTATGAAACAAGTATTATGGCTAAAACGAATAAAGGAATAGTAACTATTAATAATATTTTTATTCCATACGAAGAAATAAAACAAATTATTACAAAATAAAAAGACCATTAATTTGGTCTTTTATTAACATGGAACATACGCATCTGGAAGACATTTCAAAACACCTACACAATTTAAATTAATTGTGAAATAAGTATCAGTAGCAATATATGGTATGTCTGTTTGTGTTGTATCAGGATTAGCAATTAAAACACGACAAGTACAACAGTTTTCATCAACGTTTTCTGCTCTAAAGATACTAGAAGTTCCAGTTGTACCATTTAAAGTATAATCTATTGACCATAAGTTACCAGTACAACAATTATATAGATTAATAGGTCTAGTATTAAATCCTAAAATAGAAGTACAAGGTCCCAAATAAGGTTTAGAACATCCCTCTAAAACTTCTTGGCTTTCAGTATGTTGTAAAGATATAATAAATGCTAAAATATCTCCAATACATGTAGTGTTAGCAGGTTCATTGCACATATAAAATCCTCCTTTCTAAAGACAACCTTGATAACGTAAGAAGTCATTCTTCTTTACATATTATCTAATATAAGATATTCAATAACACATACTTAGTCTATTATGAATACCTATATTAGTAGTTTATGTTCAACATATTATAAATTGTCAAAAAAAGTAAAAGACTAACATGCAATTTCCTTAAAAATCATTAGAAAAAATTATGGTAATTATTGGTGCTTGTAATTAAATTAAAGTATGATAAACTAATATTGGGAGGCACCTAGAGTGATATCTAGAGCTTACTGGTATGTTGAGAAGATTCACTTCAAGTATTGAGGCGAATCTTTTTTATTAAATAATCCTAAATAAACAGGTGATTAATAAAACAATAATAAGTACTAATGCAAAGATTAGAAAATCTTTCTTAGACATATTACCACCTCCTCGGTCAACCGAAGTTCCCCTAAGTACCAGTAGTCTAGTTCTAAATGCTTCTAATATATTATTCGCAAAAAAATTTAAAAAGTGTTTGGTAATTATTGGTGTTAATAAATAAATTATGATATCATAAAATTATAAAGGTGATGAATATGGCAAAGTTAATAGAAATTTTAGAGACAGATGATTTAATACAAGGACTTGAACAGTTAGATAAAAATGCTATAAAAATAGAGCAGTTGAAACAATTATTTTCGCTAGACTGTAATAGTTTTAAATGTGCTAAAAGTCTATATCTTTACATGATCCATAATAAGTCTAAAGCTAGTGATTTTGTATTTAAATATATAATTGAACATAATTATTTAGAAGAGGAATATCTAGAAAATATTATTGTTGCCGCTAAAGAGATAGATGAACCAATGATAATTGAAAGATTGTCATACATTATTAAAACTTCAAAGAACAATGCAATGTATGTTAGTTTTTTAACTGATATTGTTAAATATTATGAAATATGGATTGACCATAAAGTTTTGAGTGCAATTAGTAAATATGGAAAAAAACACATCGATGCAATGCCTCATCAGAAATGTACTTATGAAAACATCGAAAAATTAGCGATGCAATTATCAGATTTAGCATATCGTTCTACTTTTGAAGATGAAAAAAGTAGCCATAAAGTAACGACCGCTATTTCACTTGGACCAGTTAAAGGAAATATCTATGCAGATTTATATCATCAATTAAAGAAAAATAACCAACCAGAAAAATTAGAAATTTTTGAAAAAATATTACCCTACAGTAATAATGAACAAAGTAAGAAGCTATTACATGACACAAATATCTTATTAGAATATGATTGTTTATCAGTAATGACAAATCAAATAGAAACAATGGATTATACAGATCAAAGCATTAATTATCAATACTTAAATAAATTAAGTAAGTTTTGTGCTAAAATAGATAGTTTTCCCAAAGATTCAGTAAAAGACATCATGAAATTGATTCCCTATTACGAAGAAGATCTATCGTTACCACTAACAAATTTTGATATTGCTTTAATTGTCGCTAGGGTCTATCAAGAAAAAGATTTGAAAACAAAAATAGATAGAGTTCTAGCAAATATAACTAAAGAAACAAGAATAGCTATGTATTTACTAAATCATAATAATTTAATAACTAATATTACAAAAATAGAACAACTAAAAAGATATCCTCAACAAAATGATTTATTAGCACTCACATGTAAAGAAATAGAAGAAAGTAGAAAAGAAGCAGAGAAAATGCGCAATCCAAAACTTCCTACTATAAATACAGTTAAAAATTTAGAATTATGTCAAAGTAGAGAAGATTTTATGAATATGCTTCCTATCTTACAAAAAGAACAACAAGAGACATATAAAAAGCCATATCAAAAGAAATAGTTTTCAAACCTTAAAATATATAGTATAATTGTATTGGTGATAGAATGGAATATTTAATTTTAGGTATCGTATTAATCATAATACTATTTGCAATTTTAAAAGCAAATAAAAAAGATGTTCAAATGGATCTTAATAAGTTAGTAGAATATTTAGGTGGTAAAGATAATATTATTGATTCAGAAATAAAATTATCACGCTTTAAAGTAACACTTAAAGATGTTTCAAAAGCTAATAAAGAGGCTATTCAGAAACTAGGTGCCAAAGGTATTGTAGAAATAGATAATCAATTGAAAATTATCTTAGGACCAGAAAGTAAACAATTAAAAAAATATATTGATGACCTAAAGTAGACAAAAAGTGATGAATTTCGTCACTTTTTTTCATATTTCGACAAATTTCGACAAAATAAGTCTCTATAATAAAAATAGAAAGGGACAATAATATGGATTACTTATTAGATTTAATATATGAAATGATTTTAATCATCTTTCCGTTTTTAGTATATATTGTATTTACAACTAACTCTAAAAATTTAGAAAAAAAAGATAATAAATTACTATTTGACTTAGTACTATTTTCATCTTTTTATTTTTCAACAAGATACGCAGCATTAGATGATAGTTCCATGATGTTATTATTGATCAATATTCCCTTATTAATTGCTTATATCAAACAAAGAACATTAGCAGCACTAATAATGTCTATTATTATAGGACTTATATACTTTGATAGTACACAAATAACACTTTTAATCATAATATTAGAGTATTGTTTTTACTTTCTTGTTAATACATACTTAATCAAAAAGAAAAAAAATATGTATTTAATGCTAACAATTTTTAGTTTAGTAAAAGCGTTTACTTTTTCTTTTCATTATGTTTTATATATTGATCCTTTAAGCCCTTTTGGTGATAGTATAATAAATTTAATTATACTAATGTGTATATTTCATACAATAACCGGCAGTATATTTTATCTGCTACATAAAGGAGAAGA
The DNA here is from genome assembly GCA_964370085.1 of uncultured Muribaculaceae bacterium. Taxonomy (GTDB): domain Bacteria; phylum Bacillota_I; class Bacilli_A; order RF39; family UBA660; genus CARZYU01. The sequence continues at coordinate 13,208 of CAYJHI010000012.1, forward strand.
TATTATGGATCTTAATACAACAATTAAAGAGTTAGAAAAAGAAAAAATGCTAAGAGCATCTCTTTTCAAAATTACTCATGAAATAAAAAATCCAATTGCAGTTTGCAAAGGATATTTAGATATGTTAGATATTAATGACGAAAAAAAACTACATAAATATATTCCTATTGTCAAACAAGAAATATCAAGGACTTTAACATTAATGGATGATTACTTAGATTATACCAAAATAAAAATCAATAAAGAAACAGTAGACTTATATCTCTTAATAGAGGAAACATGCGATTCTCTAGAATCACTATTTCATCAAAATCAAATTAAAACAATTTTCAAAATACCGGATTCTGAGTTATATATGGAAATAGATTATAATAGAATGAAACAAGTATTGGTAAATATCTTCAAAAATGCTATGGAAGCAAAGAAAGATAATGAAAAAATGACAATTTCATTAACTGTGAAAGAAGAAAATGAAGAAGTCATCATTAAAATAAAGGATAATGGAGTAGGGATGGATCAAGAAACTCTATCCAAAGTAAGTGAAATGTTTTATACAACGAAACAAAAAGGAAGTGGGTTAGGAGTAAGTTTATCTAAAGAAATCATTGAACTGCATGGAGGAACAATGCAATATGATTCTGTTAAAGATAAAGGAACAACAGTCTACATAACAATACCAAACAAAAATCAAAGTCATGAAACTTTGATTGAAGAAGTTAATAATAATAATTTTGTGAATAGTAATTAGTAGGTTGATAATAAGGCCTAGGATAATAAGGAACTGGATAAGGACAACAGTTATTATTGTTATTATTCGCTAGAGCATATCCACCAATACCACCAATTAATAAAGGTAAAAGAGGTCCAACAAATCTTTCATCTTTATGAGGGAAATTTCTCTGATTAATATATCTAGGTTGTGGTATACTATTGTTATATGAATACATGACAATACTCCTTTCAAAGTATTGTATGTTAATAAAAGAAAGGTGTGAAATAATGGAAGAAAAAATAAAGACATTAGCCAAAACAATTGTAAATTACTCACTTGACTTACAAAAAGGAGAGAAAGTAATGATTACTTATCAAAATCCCGAGTGTAGTGATTTAGTTAAAGCTATTTGTAAGGAATGCTTTAAAAAAGAAGCAATACCTGTTACTAATTTAACTGATCAACAAATAAGTTCGTATTTACTAGAAAATACTACTGAGGATAGATTAGATTTATTAACTAGAAAACTTAAGTTTGAAACAGAAGAGTATGATGCTTTTGTTTCTATTAGACATGGTGTTAATGACTATGACGATAAAGATATACCAAGTGAAGTACTGCATAAACTAGCAGAAAAAACTAAAGCAATTAGAAGTATCAGAACAAATGAAAGAAAATGGGTATTACTAAATTATCCAACTATGTTAGATGCACATAAAGCAGGGATGACTTATGAAAAATTCAAAAAATTTGCCTTTGATGTAATGACAGTTGATTATTCTAAGTTAAAGAGTGATATAAAACCACTAAAAGATTTAATGGATAAAACAGACAAAGTTAGAATAACCGGACCAAATACAGATATAAGTTTTTCTATCAAAGGAATGGGATCAGTACCTTGTGTTGGAGATAAAAACATACCTGATGGTGAATTATATTCTGCGCCTATTAAAGATAGTGTAGAGGGGATTATAACGTATAATACTCCATGCCCATATCAAGGTAATATATATCATAATGTAACACTTACATTTGAAAAAGGTAAGATTGTTAAAGCTGTTTCTGATGAAGGAGAAGAAGGATTAAATAAAATATTTGATACAGATGAAGGAGCAAGGTATATAGGAGAGTTCTCATTAGGCTTCAATCCTAAAATACTACATCCTATGGGAGATATTCTATATGATGAAAAAATATTAGGAAGTCTTCATTTCACTCCAGGAGCAGCTTATAAAGATTGTTTCAACGGTAATGAATCAGGAATACATTGGGACATGGTACTAATTCAAAGAGAAGAGTATGGTGGAGGAGAAATCTATTTTGACGATGTCTTAATTAGAAAAGATGGTAAGTTTCTACCAAAAGAAATTAGACATTTAAATTATGAAGAAAAATAAAAAAGAGCAATGCTCTTTTTATTTTGTTAAACGATAAAAATTAAAACTAGGCGGATTCATAAACCGAAAATCATACATACTAGTACCTATTCCATAGGAAATAAATAAGTCTGTATCATTAACTCTATAATAATCATCATAATATACTTCAGCACCTTTAATCTTACCAAGCCCACCTATAAAAGGTAATCTAATTTGTCCACCATGAGAATGACCTGCCAAAGCTAAATCAGTCTTATATTTTTCTAAAATAGCATCTATACTATCTGGTTCATGAAATAAACTAATTGTATAAATATTAGGATTATGATTTTCTAAAGTAAAATAATTAAAAGCACTATCCACATCAATTGTTGTTTTAATGCTGCTAGAAAGACCTGTTAATAATATTGGATCATAGCCTTCAAAATATATTAATTGATAACTATTATTAAGAGTCTTAAAACCACCATCTAACATAATCAATTCAAACTTATCATCCTGATAATCATGATTACCCTTAACAGCATATTTACCAATATTAGCTTCAATTGAACCTAAAATACTAATAAGTTCAGTTTCTTCTTCTAAAGAAAGAGTAGTGCCCTTATCAATAAAATCCCCTGTAAACAAAACTAAGTCAGGATCACGAACGTTGATTTCTTCTACTAATCTCTTCATATAATCAATATCTATAGTAGAACCATAATGTATATCAGAAAAGTGAATTACTTTTAATCCATCAAAACTATCTGGTAGATTCTCATTATAAAGCATTTCTTCTTTAACTATTAACATTGAAGGTTCTAAATAACGAGCATATAAATAAATAATAGTACTAAATAGAATCAAAATTAAACTAGTAATAACAATTCTTTTAATTCTTTTTCTTCTCTTCTTTAAATATTCTTCTTTATCTCTTTCTAAATGTACCTTTTTATTCTTTTCGCTTCTTGTTTTCATAAAAGAGCCCCAATTATAGAAATACTAGTTAACACGAAATTATGAATAAAATGTAGTAACATCGGTGTAAAAACACTTTTTGTCTTAACGTAGGAATATGCAAATGCAACCCCTAAAGCACTATATGGAATAATATATAAAAATTCAATAAGTGAAGTAAATGTAAATACATGTAAGTATCCAAAAATAAGTCCAGAAGCTAATACAAATATTAAATCATTTTTAATCATAGATCTAAAACCTTTTCTAAATACTAATTCTTCTACAATAGGTGCTAAAATACCAGCTTGCACTAACATAATTATTGGATAAAGAGTTATCATACTTTGAATAGCATTTTCATTGCTAGAAACACCTGCTTCAGAAAACATATTAATAATTAAATTAGAGGCAGTCATTACTAACATACCAACAAACCAACATTTAAAACCAAAATCGATATTTTCACCAAGTTTAGATTTAAAAGTTTTAAACTCTCTAATCAAACTCTTTTTAAATATCAATATCAAAATAACTGCTAAACTAATTGACATACCAGTATCTATTAACATGGCAATATCATTAGAAACTTTAACTCCCATACTACCTAGAACAATCCCCGGTATATTAGGAATTATAAAGAAAAGTAAGAAAGCACCAATTCCTTTTATATAACTCATATAAGTTATTTTTTCATCTACTTTATTAACCTTTTTCATATATTCACCTCATTATTAATTATAGCAAATAACTATATACAAAACAATTCTTTTATGCTATAATCATAACTATGAAAGGAGTGGGAACTAAAAGGCCTGCTCTTTATATTTGGAAGGTGATAAAAATGAGAGAAGAAATCGAACAGTTAGTTAACAAAGAAATAAGTAAAATTGGATTAACTGTTAGTAATGTCTTTATGGAAAAAGAAGATAATTTAAAAAGCTTATGTGTTGAATTAGATAGTGAACAAACAATTACATCGGATTTAATAACAGAAGCAACTAAGATAATTAATCCTATCTTAGATAAGACAGATTATGTTAAAGATGTTGATTATGTTGATATTTTTAGTAAAGTGAAAGGAAGTGTTGAAAGTGCAAGGTAAAGAGTTTTTAAAAGCATTAGAAAATATTGTTAAAGAAAAAGGAATTGATCCAGAAGTAGTATTTGATGCAATGGAATTAGGATTAACGTCGGCTTATAAAAAGAACTTTAATTCAAAACCAAATGTTAAAGTACTAATTAATCGTGAAACTGGAGATATCAAAGTATTCTCTTATTTAACAGTAGTAGAAGATGATTATTATGATAAAGAAGAAGAATACGATGAAGAAGGAGAATTAATTGATTTAATGCATCCTGATACAGTTATTACAATAAGTGATGCAATAAAAGAAAATAAATTAGTAGAAGTAGGAGATACAATTGACACTGAAGTAACTCCAAAAGATTTCGGTCGTGTTGCAACTTCAACAGCTAAACAAGTAGTAGTACAAAAAATAAGAGAAGCTGAAAGAAATAGTATGACTGATTTCTTTGCAGATAAACAAGATGAAATGTTAATTGGAACAGTTCAATTAGAAGACACTGATAATTACTTTATCGATTTAGGTAAATGTAATGGTATTTTACCTAAAAAAGATATTATTCCAGGTGAAAAAATTGAAATGGGTTCACAGTTAAAAGTCTATGTTACAAAAGTAGACAATAATGGTAAAAGTTTACTAGTATTATTATCTAGAACACATTATGGGTTCTTAAAAAGATTGTTTGAACTAGAAATACCTGAGTTACATGATGGAACAGTGTTATTATATTCAGTAGCAAGAGATGCTGGGATAAGAAGTAAGGTTGCAGTTTACTCAGAAAATTCAAAAGTAGATCCAATCGGTTCTTGTATTGGTGAAAAAGGAAGTAGAATTTCGACAATAATGAAAGAAATAGGACAAGAAAAAATTGATGTTATAAGATATGATTCAGATCCTGCTATCTTTATCGAAAATGCTCTATCACCTGCAAAGAACTTAAAAGTAATTATTACTGATCCAAAGAAACAAGAAGCCTTAGTAATTGCAGATGATGATAATTTCTCATTAGCAATTGGTAAAAAAGGAATGAATGCTAGACTTGCCAGTAAGTTAACTAGATATAAAATAGATATTAAAAACTATGAGCAGGCTAGAGAAATGGGAATTAACTTTAAGTAGGAGTAACTATGAAACCAAGAAAAATACCAATGAGAAGTTGTGTTGTTACCAAAGAAAAGTATCCAAAACAACAACTTCTTAGAATCGTTAGAGATAAAGATAATAACGTTACTGTTGATATTAGTGGAAAAGCTAATGGAAGAGGAGCGTATATCAAAAAAGATATAAGTATAATGGATAAACTAAAGAAATCTAATGCGCTAGGTAGACACCTAGAATGTCAAATAGAAGAGAGTGTCTATGAAGAAATAGTAAAAGCAATAGAAGAATAGGTTTAAACATACTTTAATAAAAGAAAGAGGTGTTTAACATGATGAGTATTTTAGAATATTCAATGGATGTAAATAAAACAAAAGAAGAAATCTTTGCCTTATGTGATAATTTAAATATCACTTATGATGATGAAGAAAGTATGTTATCAGATGATGATATTACTTTATTAGATAATGAACTTCAAAATGGTGAAGTAGAGAGTGTTGAAGATAATCACGAAGAAGAAATTTACGATGAAGAATTAGAATTAAAAGTAGAACAAATTGTTAGTGAATCTAATATAGATGTTGATAAACCTAATAAGAAAGAGAAAGTTAAATCTAAAGTAGATGTACAAGCTACTAAAAAGAATTCATTTGCCAAAGATCGTAAAGCTATTTATAAAAGTAAAGAAAAGCTTACTTCACATGATAGTGTTGTCCAAGATGATGTTATCTTTTATAAAGAAGGAATGAGTGTATCAGATTTAGCAACTGCTTTAAATGTAAGTTCAACAGAAATTATTAAAAAGTTGATGGGATTAGGTATTATGGCTAATCAAAATCAATCACTTGCTATCGATGTAGTAGAGTTATTAGTGGTAGATTATAATAAAACTGTTAAAAGTGAAGAAAGTGCAGATATTGCCAATTTTGAAAACTTTGAAATATTAGATAAAGAAGAAGATTTAATTGAAAGACCACCAGTAGTTACTATCATGGGACATGTTGATCATGGTAAAACATCATTATTGGATGCAATTAGAGAAAGTGATGTTGTTAAGGGAGAAGCTGGAGGAATTACTCAAAATATTGGAGCATATCAAGTAGAATGCAGTGGAAAGAAAATCACTTTTATTGATACACCTGGACACGAAGCTTTTACTAATATGCGTTCACGTGGAGCAGCTGTAACTGATATCGTTATTATAATAGTAGCGGCAGATGATGGAATAATGCCACAAACTAAAGAGGCAATTGACCATGCTAAAGCAGCTAAAGTACCAATCATTGTTGCTATTAACAAGATTGATAAACCAGGAGCAAATATAGAAAGAGTTCTAACAGGACTTGCTGAATATAACCTAGCACCTGAAAGTTGGGGAGGAGATACAATTGTATGTAACATCTCAGCTTTAACAAAAGAAGGAATACCAGAATTACTAGAAAATATTCTATTAGTAGCAGAAATGAAAGAGTTAAAAGCAAATCCTAATCGTTATGCTTCAGGAATTGTTTTAGAATCTAAAATGGATAAACAAGTAGGAATAACTGCAAGTATTATTATTCAAACAGGTACACTTAGATTAGGTGATCCAGTAGTAGTAGGAACATCATCTGGAAGAGTTCGTACTCTTAAAAATGATCGTGCTGAAAACATAGTAGAAGCTCTACCAAGTACGCCAGTAGAAATAACAGGACTTACTACAATGCCAGATGCTGGTGATAAGTTCATGGCTTTTGAAACAGAAAAAGAAGCTAAAACAATTGGTTTAGAAAGACAAGCACGTGCTAAAGAACAAGATTCTAATCGTACAGGTATGACACTAGATGAATTATTTGGACAAATCAAACAAGGTGTTAAAGAAGTTAACGTAATTATTAAAGCTAATGTAAACGGAAGTGCTGAAGCAGTTAAACAATCTTTAGAAAAAATAAAGGTTGAAGGCGTAGATATTAGAGTTATCCGTTCATCAGTTGGAGGAATAACTGAAAGTGATGTAACACTAGCAGGAGCTTCTAATGCAATTATCATAGGATTTAGTGTTCGAGCTGATATCAAAACAGCCGAATTAGCTAAAGAACGTGGAGTAGAAATAAGAACTTATGATATCATCTATAAAGTAATAGAAGATATGGAAAGTGCCATGAAAGGTATGTTAGAACCAGAATTTGAAGAGAAAGTATTAGGTAACATTGAAATAAGACAATTATTCCACTTCTCTAAAGTTGGTACAATAGCAGGATGTCATGTTTTATCAGGAAGTGCAAAAAGTAATAGTTTAGCACGTATCATACGAGATGGTATTGTTGTCTATACTGGTAAAATAAGTACTTTACAAAGAGAAAAAGATCAAGTTAAAGAAGTTAAAAAAGATATGGATTGTGGACTTACTTTAGAAAATTTCCAAGATTATCAAGAAAAAGATATTGTTGAAATCTATGAATTAGTTGAGGTAAAAAGATAATGAATAATGTTAAAGTAGAAAGATGGAACCATAGTTTTATCAGAGAAATAAGTAATATTGTCAACATGGAACTTCAAGATGAAACAATTCGTTTTGTAACAATAACAGACTGTGAAATTACTAGTGACTATAGTCATGCTAAAGTATACTTTACAGTACTAGAAGAAGCAAAAAAAGAAGAAATAGAAAAAGCACTTAACAAAGCAAGTGCCCATATTAGAAGCCAGTTATGTCAAAGAATAGAAATAAGACATACACCACAATTAAAATTTGTTTATGATACTTCTATAGATTACGGTCGTAAAATAGAAGATAAGATTAAAGAAATACATGAAAATGACGAGTAATCGTCTTTTTTTTGCAATAAAAAAGAATTGCATAACAATTCCTATTTATTAACTTTTTTCATAACAGCAACATTTTCAACTACATTAGATTCACTCTTATCAAGACTAGTTAAATCTGCACCACGTTTAATTGCAAAGAAAGTAACTTCAGTTAACATTTCTAAAATGCTATCATTACCTAAAGTAGCTTTATCCACTGTAGGAAAGTTATTAGTATTTAATGATTCCTCATAACTACTATAGTCTAACCCTAAATACATCTTAGTTTGTATATCTTTGATTGAACTACCATACATATAGTTAAATACTTTCTTGTCATCACCTTCAAATGTTCTTCTTGTCTCTAAGTAAGTACCTTGTAATACTGCTAATATATCGGCATTACACACTTTATTTTCCATACTAGATCTCGTAGTAGAATTACTATTAATAACACTTTGTATTCTTTCTAATAGTTTTTTATATCTTTCGTTACCTTCATTTTTTAATCCTGAAATTATATCTTTCTCAGTAATAAAACCTGCACTAATATAATGTTCCATCATATGTGAAACCATTTCACCTCGTAATTGTTGATTTTTCATAAATTCGTCCTCCTTTTTACAAGTGAAGCAAATTATAACACATTAACAATCATTTGTCAAATAAAAGCAATCTTGGTATAATATAAAAGAGGGTGATTAAATGGGTGGAATAATTGTAATTGATAAAGAAAAAGACTTTACATCAAGAGATGTAGTCAATATTATCTCTAAAAATATAGGAACTAAAAAAGTAGGACACACAGGTACACTAGATCCACTTGCAACAGGCGTATTAGTAGTAGCATTTGGCGTTGGTACTAAGGTTATAGAGTACTTAATGAGTGATGATAAAGAATATGTTGCAACTGTTCAAATAGGAGTAGAAACAGATACTTTAGATATTGAAGGAGAAGTTTTAAAAGAAAATAACAAACAAATTATTGATCAAGGAAAACTAGAAAAAGTCATAAAATCGTATCAGAAGACCTATAAACAACAAGTTCCCAAATACTCAGCAGTGTCCGTCAATGGTAAAAGATTATATCATTATGCCCGTAATAACGAAGAAGTTATATTACCTGAAAAAGAAGTAACCATCAAAAGTATTAAGTTATTAGAAACTACTGATAAAACTTTTAGTTTTAGTTGTACGGTAACAAAAGGAACCTATATTAGAAGTTTAATTAGAGATATTCTAGTTGATTTAGATTTAATAGGTACGATGAGTTCTCTAAGAAGAACAAGACAAGGAAATTTTACTTTAGAGTGTGCCACTAAGGTAAAAGATAATAACTATCATATTTTAGATATAAAAGAAGCTCTATCATTTCCAAAATTAGTCGTTGATGATGATATAAAAAGAAAAGTTCTTAATGGAGTTGCTATACCTAACAATGATAATTATGAAAATTTAGTTATGATTTTAGATCAAGAAGAAAATTTAATTGCCATCTATAAAAATAAAGATAATATCTTAAAAGCAGAAAAAGTATTTAATTAGGAGGACATATGGAAGTAAAAGTAAATCACTTGTATCGACACTTCAAAGGAATGTTATATATCGTCGAGGATATCGTCTATCACAGTGAAACACAAGAAAAAATGGTTCTCTACCGTGCTTTATACGGAGAAAGAAAATTATGGGTTCGCCCTTACGATATGTTCATATCAAAAGTAGATAAAGAAAAGTATAAAGAAGTAAAAGAGGAATATAGTTTTACTTTAATCGAAGATAATCAAATATAAAGGAGAAATTATGAAAAAAATATTAATAATGGTCTTAGGAGTATTCCTAATAACTGGTTGTAACCAAAATATAGAGTTGGATTTAGAAACAATTGAAACAAAATTAGATAACTTAACAACAGATACATTGTCGATTCAAAGTGTTGATTACATGAAAACAGAAGCATTTGAAGAAATGACAAACATTTACGATTATGAATTCGGAGATATCTTCGGATTAGATAATACCTTAGTAGAAAGCTATAATGTCTTATACAATGCTGATACTAAACAACTATTAGCAATCTTTAAACCGACAGATAATAATAAAGATGCATTAGAAACTAGTTTTTCTAACTTCACTGATACCTTAGACAATGTTCTACACACAGAATACGAAGGTTATGTTATTTATATCTCATCAAATGATAATGATAAAGTATTAGAAGAAATCCAAAATACTAAAGAACCATTATTTCCAGCTATGAGTAAAGTAGAAAAAGAATCTTTAGAATTAACTTTAGGAATCAAAGAAGAAGAAGTAGAAGAAGTACTTTTCAAAATGCCAATGATGATGACTAATTCTGCTACATATATAATTATTAAACCAACAGAAGGTAATAAAGAAATAGTAGAAGAGAAAGTAAATACTTATATGGAAAATTTAGAACAAAATTGGTCTACATACTTACCAGATCAATATGAATTAGTTAAAGATAGAACAGAAGAGGAAATAGGAGAATACTTAGTTTATATTATTTCAAATGATAACGAAAAAGTATTAGAAGCGATTAAAAACTAATGGTTTTTAGTAGCATTCCTTTTCTTTTTTTCTTTTTACCAATCTTTTTATTATTATATTTTCTACTACCTTGGAAAAATATAATTTTATTAATAAGTAGTTTAATCTTCTATGCCTGGGGAGAACCAGTTTATATAATCTTAATGGTTTTCTCATCAATTACTGATTATACGATAGGAAGATTACTTGCTAAAAAGAAACAAAGAAGATATTTAGTTCTATCAATTATAATTAATCTATCTTTATTACTATTCTTTAAATATAGTGATTTCTTAATTGCAAATATTAATAATTTATTAAATATAAATATTCCTCTATTAGAGTTAGGATTACCAATAGGTATTAGTTTCTTTACTTTTCAAACAATGAGTTATTCTATAGATGTATACAGAAAAAAGGTGAAAGCAGAGAAAAACTTTTTAAACTTTATGATGTATGTATCAATGTTTCCACAGTTAATCGCAGGACCTATAGTAAGGTATCAAGATATAAGTAAAGAGTTAGAAAACAGAACTCCTAATCTTAAAGAAGGTGGAATAAGATTTCTAAATGGTTTGTTTAAAAAAGTTTTATTAGCAAACAATTTAGGTTATATTTTCACTATCTTAACTAGTACTAGTGAAATATCTGTTTTATCATCATGGTTAGCAGCAATATGCTTTACTTTACAAATTTATTTTGATTTCTCAGGTTATAGTGATATGGCAATAGGATTAGGAAAAATACTAGGATTTAATTATCCGGAAAACTTTAATTATCCATTCATATCAAAAAGCATTACAGAATTTTGGCGTAGATGGCATATAACTTTATCGTCGTGGTTTAAAGACTATGTTTATATACCATTAGGAGGCAATAAATTTAAACCTATTAGAAATTTACTAATCGTTTGGTTTTTAACGGGGTTATGGCATGGAGCAAGTTGGAATTTTATTATATGGGGGTTATATTTTGCAATTTTATTAATCTTAGAAAAGTATTTATTAAAAAAACTTCTAACTAAGATGCCAAACGTCATAAAACATCTAACAACTATTGTTTTAATCATAATTAGTTTTTATATATTTGCTTTTGATAATATGGATAGTTTATTAACCTTTTTACCAACACTTATTGGAATAGGTGCGACTTCTTTTATAGACAACCAATTTCTATTTTACATCACTACTAATATTTATCTAATAGTCATTGCTATTATTCTATCGACTCCTATTTTAAAAGAAAGGATTAAGTACAATTGGATTATATACATTGTTTATCTAATATTATTTATCATTACTATTTCTTTTTTAGTAAGTGATACGTATAATCCTTTTTTATACTTTAGGTTTTAATGTGAAAAAAATAATTATTACAATAACTGCTATCATATTTATTATAATTAGTCTTTTTCTTATACTACCTAAAAATAGCTTTAGTGAAAACGAAAATCGTTATTTACAAGAAGTTCCAGCATTTTCTGTTGATAGTCTATTAGAAGGGGAATATATAGAGGACTTAGAAAATTATATGACTGATCATTTTCCTCTAAGAGATATCTTTTTAACGATTAACAGTAATATTTTATTATTTTTTAATCAAAAAGAGATAAATGATGTATATATAGGAGATGATAATTACCTTTTCTTGCAAGATAAAGGCCAAGGAAAGACAGATGACTTAATAAATGTTTTAAATAAGTTCGATCTTCTGTATAATGGGCAAATACAACTGATGTTGGTGCCTTCCAGTGGTTTAATCAATCAAGATAAACTACCAGAGTACATTACATATCAAGAACAAGACAATAGAATGAATCTTATTTATGAAAGTGTTACTATTGATACAATTGATATAAGAGATTCATTAATAGAAGGTAATAAAACCCATCAAATGTATTATAAATTAGATCATCATTATACAACATATGGAGCATATTATAGTTATTTAGAGTATTGTAAATACAATGGTATAGAAGCTAGTCCTTTAACATTGGATAAAATTAGTTCGAATTTCAAAGGAACTCTTTATTCGAAAACTAATCTCTATCATTATCCAAGTGATGACATCTATTATTATCCATTAACAAAAGAAGTAACAGTTAATTATAATAATGAAGAGATAAATACCCTTTATTTTAAAGAACACTTAGATACTAAAGATCAATATTCTTACTTTTTAGATGGAAATCATCCATTGATGACCATTGAAACAGATAATGCTAATAAAGAAGAAATATTGATAATAAAAGATAGTTATGCCAATAGTTTTGTTCCATTTCTAACAGAACATTATAGTAAGATACATTTAATTGATTTAAGATTTTACAACTTAGATGTAACTGAATACTTAAAGGAAAATAATATTTCTAATGTTTTGATACTATATGGAATAAATGACCTAGATGATGATCCTGGAATTTATAAATTAAAATAAATATAAGGAGAACAAATGAATATTAACAACAGAGTAGGAGCAGTATTAAACTTATATCCAGAAATGATAATCAATATCGATAGTAGTCAAATAACAGGATTTGATCAAAATCAAGGAGTTTCGTTTCATTTAGGTAATGAAGGAAAAACACTACTAGTAGACACAAATAATAATGATATTGATGCCTTTTTAGGTCTTAAAGAAATATTAGGAAAATGGCAAAGTAATACAAAAAGAGCAGATGATAAAGGCGTAATTGAACAAATATATGCAATATATCCAAGTATGCGCATACGCATTCAAAAAGATATTGTTGTCGGATTAGTAGAAAATTATGCTGGTAATACATCATTTTCTATTACAGAAGAAGAATCAAAATTAACTGATACTTCATACGGTGAAGAAGATGAATTGATTCACCTTAATACTATTATTAAAAGATGGCATAAAGATTTATATCCTAGTAAACAATATCAAAAAAGTAATAATAGAGAAAGAAAGAACGCATAAATTGTGTTTTTTTCTATTATAACCAAATAAACCTTGCCAAAACTACTAAAATATAGTATATTATTAGTGCTTACCTCATCGTGGTACAAAATATTCTTCCGAATTTGTACTAGGTTGTAGGTGAATTATAAGAAGAAAGGAAGTGTTAATAATGGCATTAACAAAAATCAAAAAAGAAGAAATAGTAAAAAAATTCGCTAAGACTGCAAATGATACAGGATCAGCTGAAGTACAAATCGCTATTTTAACAGAAGAAATTAATGTATTAACTAGTCACTTAAAAGAACACATTCATGATTATCATTCAAGACGTGGACTTTTAATGAAA
>CAYJHI010000013.1:0-26418 GCA_964370085.1 uncultured Muribaculaceae bacterium
AAAAAAACTAATAATTACTTATTAGCTTCTTTCAACATTTCTACAGTCTTTCTAGTTTCTAAATCATACTTAATCATATCTATACCACCAAAAGCCTTTAAAAATTCATCTTTTTTCATTTCATATTTATCTGCAAGTACATCTGCTTCCTTATCAGCTTCTTCATCACTAACAGTAATATTCTCTAACTTTTGTACTTCTTCTAATACTAATCTAAACATAACATGTTTTTCTGCTTCTTTACTCATTTGACTTCTAATATCTTCTTCTTTAATATTAGCCATTTGATAATATAAATCTAATGAAATACCTTGCATCTTTAATTGTTCTTCAAATCTTCCAAATAAACGATTAATTTCTTCATTTATCATTTCTTCTGGAATATCTACTTCTGTATTCTTAGCAACTTCTTCTAATAAAGAATCAATATACTTATTCTCAGCATCCATCTCTTTATTAGCTTTAATATTAGCTTCTACTTCTTTTTCTAAAGTTTCTTTAGAGTCAACACCTTCCATCGCTAAATCTTCAAAGAAATCAGCATCCATTTCTCTTTGTACTTTTTCTTTAACTTCATTAATCTTAACTTTAAATACAACAGCTTTTCCTTTTAAATCTTCACTAGGATAATCTTCTGGAAAACTAACATTAACTTCTTTTTCTTCATCTTTATTCATTCCCACTAATTGTTCTTCAAACCCAGGAATAAATGTATTACTTCCAATTTCAAGTGGATAATTTTCTCCTTTACCACCATCAAATGCTACACCTTCTTTAAATCCTTCAAAGTCTATAATAGCAATATTACCATTTTCAACTTTACCTTCTTTAACAGCTTCTTCTTGGAATCTTTCTAACATATGAGAAATTTCATGTTCTATTTCTTCTTTAGTTACTTTAACTTTATCTGCTTTAACACCTAAACCTTTATATTTCTTAACTTTAACTTCTGGTTTAGTAACAAATCTAAATACAAACTCTACATGTTTATCATCTAAACTCTTAATATCAACAGTTGGTTGTGCTACTGGCATTAATTCATTCTCAGTAACTGCTTTCATATAAGCATCTTGCATTAAATTATCACTAGCATGAACCATAATTCTTTCTTTACCATATTTCTTTTCAAAAACATCTCTAGGTACTTTACCTTTTCTAAATCCATCTACACTAGCATCTTTAGATAACTCTTTAAAAGCTTTATCTAATGCTTTAGTAAATTCTTCCCCTTCAATTTTAACAATTATTTCTTTTACATTCTTATTTTCTTTTGCCATTTCTAAATCCTCCAAATTTCTTTACTTTATTATTATTATTATTACTATTAGTAGTACCAAGAAGTTCTAAATATCTATTAGCTTCTTCTTCATTTCCTATAGCTAATGCTCTTGCACATCTTTCTTCTAAATACTGTCTTTTATTGTCAATAGTATAACCAATTCCAACATGCACAATTTTCTTATCCATTCTTTCACCTCAAGTAGTTACTATTTTAACTAACTTTAACTATTTAATCAAGAAAAATCTGTATAATTTATACAGATTTACTTAATTTCTTTTATTTCAACTTCATATGATCCATTAGGACTATCTACTACTACAATATCTCCCACTTTATGTTTCATAAGTGCAATTGCAATAGGACTCTCATTAGAAATTTTACTTTCAAACGGATCAGCTTCATGACTACCTACAATTTTATATTCATCTGAATCATCAGCATCATCAACATAATTAATTACAACTGTACTACCAAGTCCTACTATATCTTTAGAAACTTCTTTAATAATAGTTGCATTCTCTACCATTCTCTCAATTGATTTAATTCTAGCTTCTAATTGAGCTTGTTCATTTTTAGCAGCATCATAATCAGCATTCTCTGATAAATCTCCTAAACTTCTAGCCTCTTTAATAGCTTGTATATTTTCAGGTCTCTTAACATTAACTAAAACGTCTAACTCTGCTTTTAAATCTTCAAAACCCTCTTGAGTTAAATATACTGGTTTTTTATTCATTTTTCTTCACCTCTTTAAATACAGCGTCTTAAAAAGAATACTACAAAAACCCTAAAAAGTCAATCTTTTTCGTTCTTAGACCTCATTGATCCTCATCAAATAATAGTCATCAGTCATCCCTGCTATATAATCAATTACTTTTCTTTTGTTAGAAGTATTCTCTAAGTATTCACTAGACATATTATGCAAGAATACTAAATAAATATCACTATCTCTATTATTTTCTTCTAAATCATTAAGATATTTATAAAATAGTTTAAAAGTTTTCTCTTTATATAAAGCTAAATCTTCCTTTTTATTAGAATAATTATATATATTAGCATAATTAAACTTCTTTAATAACGTAAGAGCCCTAAATACTTCTTCACTAAGTTTAATATAAGGTTTATTAATACTATTACTAATAATATCAAGTACCAAAGTATTTATAATATCTCTATTATTATTACCAAGTACACTAGTAACTTCTAAAGGTAAATCTTCTCTATTTAAAACACCTAAAGCAATAGCATCTTCTATATCTCTACCAATATATCCAACTATATCACAAAGTCTAACTACACATCCTTCTAAAGTCATAGGGGATTTCTTATTAGATAAAGATAAATTAGTATAAGAAATATCATAATCACTAAGAAATTCTTCTAAAGTCTTAGTACTAGGCTTATATATATTATCTAACATTTCCCCATTATGACACATAATCCCATCTAATACTTGCAAAGATAAATTAATACCAACACCATTATTCTCTAACACCATATAATGTCTAACACTCTGTATATTATGTGCAAAAGACTCATTAAGTTCTAACAAAGAAATCTCATTAAGTATCTTCTCACCTTCATGCCCCAAAGGGGTATGCCCAATGTCATGGCCTAAGGCTATGGCTTCAATTAAATCCTCATTTAATTTAAGACTTCTACCTATTGTTCTAGCAATCTTACTAACAAACTGCACATGAACACTTCTCTTACTTACATGATCATTATTCTTATATGAATAAACTTGTGTTTTATTTAAATATCTTGTATAAGATAATGCATGAATAATACGGTCTACATCTCTAAAAAAAGCAGGTCTAATATCACTTGTTTCTTCTTTTAATCTAACGGCTTCACTACTCTTACAAGCATATTCTGATAAACCATTCTCATACCTAATTAAATTATTCTTAACTTCATCCATTCTTTTTCTCCTTTAATCTAATCATTGAAAACTTCTCTAACTCTTTATCAAAAGGTAACATCAATACTTCCTCTGGATGTCTAGCAACTTCTATTTCTTCATTATCTAAATTATAAATCTTTAAAACTATATAAGGATATCTCTCTCCACTAGGAGTAAATATTTCTAATTCATCACCTATCTTAAAATAATTTCTTTGTGAAATAACCAACTTACCATCTTTATAATCATTAATAATAGCCACAAATTCTTGATTAGACAACTCTTGTCTTCCCGTATAATATTGACTAGTCATATCTGCTTCTTTATCAAAAAAATGACTATCTGTTTCTCTATTGGCAACCCTTCCTAATATAACATTCATTTCACTCAGTAATTCACCACTTAAACTATCATTATAATAAGCATCTATTATCTTCCTATAAGCTGAAATAACAGTTGCTAAATAATATAAAGAACGCATTCTACCTTCAACTTTCAAACTCTTAACACCTATATCTATCATATCTTTTATATAATAAGCCATATTCAAATCTTTAGTAGCCATTGTAAACTTACTATCATTACCTGTATCAAAAGCAAATCGACATACTTGAGCACATCCACCTCTATTAGAATCTCTATTTGTCACATAGTTAGATAAAACACATCTCCCACTATAAAAAGTACACATAGCGCCATGAATAAATATTTCTGTATCAACTCCTGTTTCTAAAATAACATCACTAATTTGCTTCTTATTAAGTTCTCTTGCTAGTACTACTCTATCAATACCTAAAGATTGATAAAACTTAACACTCTCTATATTACTACAAGAAGCCTGAGTGCTAAGATGAACTTCCACATCACTAAAATTATCTTTAATATAAGAAACTATAAAAGGATCACTCACTATAAAAGCATCAATACCCGCTTCATAAACTGATTTAATATAATCTTCTACTCCCTCTAAATCATCATTATGAAATACAATATTTAATGTTAAATAAACTTTCTTATTTAAAGAATGTGCAAAATCACAAGCCTCTCTAATTTCTTCTATACTAAAGTTATTAGCATTAGCTCTTAAACTATAATCTTGTCCTCCTATATAAACAGCATCTGCTCCATATAACAAAGTTATTTTTAATCTTTCTAAATCTCCAGCAGGAGACAACAACTCAATTCTTTTCATTATTTATTCTCCCTCTTTACTTTAAATATTGTCTTAGTAATAAAAAAGCCTAAGTAATTACCAAACTTTTCATTAATAATATCCTTTTCAAAAGATAAAACTATATTTACAAAATCACCATGATCAATTCCTTCCTCATTAAGTAATAAATAATCAAAACAACTAACATCTTCTTCCAAACTAAAACCATTAACAATATTCTTATATTTAAAAGAAGTACCCCCTTCATTTTCAAACACATGATATTTTTGCTTACTAACAGGTTCTTCTATTTCTAAAGAATAATTATTATCTAACTTATTATACTCACTATAATTACTAATCAACTTTCTCTTTGAATTACAAGCACTCATATATCCAAAATAATTAATTATTAAAGACATGTTAGTATTGTTTTTTATTTCTATCATTTCATCAAATGTAATCTCACTAGATAAAAGACCATATTTAACACCCTTACTATAATAAAAATTACAAGTTTTATAATTAGTAACCATATAAGATTGATTCCATACTAATTCTAAGTTTAAATTAAGTTCTTCTTTTAACTTAATATAAGCTAAATCATAAAATAAAATACCTTTAACATTCAACTTATCTAATTCTAAAAGAGTTTTCTTAACTTCTGCTATTTCCTCATTCATCAATACTTTATTCATCACAACAAAAACATCAAATCCCTTGAATTTTTTTATCTCTTCTAACTTAAAAGTAACTTCATAATCACTAGAATAACAATCTATAGGTAATAAAAATGTGTTTATTCCTTTATCTAGATAATCATTTATATTAAGTGTACTTGGTTTAACTATATATTTCATTTAATTCACCTCAAAACTATCTATATAATAACATATTAATACAATAATTGACACTTAATTTCTTAAAGTGTATAATATGGCTAAGAGGGAGAGTGAATAATAGTGAAATTTTGTCAAAACTGTGGAAAAAAACTAAATGAAGGAGCAGATATCTGTTTAAACTGTGGTGTTGTCGTTAGTAATAATAACAATTCTAATGCAATTAAAAACGGTAATACTACTAATGTATTAGCTATATTAGGATTTGTTTTTTCAATCGTTGGTATTTTTTCATTTATCTTTTTAATATTTGGTGTTGCTGGATTAGTCCTATCAATCATCGGATTAGTTAAAGCTAATAAGGAAAAGACTGGTAAAGGTTTAGCTCTAGCAGGTACTATCATCGGTGGTGTTGCTGTACTAGCATGGCTTATTACTATTTTTATTTCTATTGGTGTTGCATCTAACATTATTGATGATAATATCTTTGATTATGATTATTACGATTCATATGACTACTGGTATTAATCATTGCAAATAATGTCGATTAATGATAAGATAAACATATAATTTGAAGGAGGAGAAAAATTATGAAATATTGTCCAAATTGTGGAAAAGAAGTTAAAGATGGAGCAGATATTTGCTTAGGATGTGGAACTGTTATTAATAAAGGTAATGTTGCTAATACTAACAATAGTGTTGCTGGTAAACAAAGTAATGTTGTTGGAATTATCGGATTTGTATCATCTTTAGTAGGTCTATTCTTATGGCCATTTGTATTCGGAACTGCTGGTATTATTTGCTCAGCAATCGGAATTAGTAAAGCTAAAACATTACAATCTGGTAAAGGATTATCAATTGCCGGTTTAATCGTTGGTATTGTTGATATCGTTTGGTGGATTATTGCACTAATTATATTAGTAGCAGTTGGTTCAGCATTATACTACTAATAAAAAAAGACACTTCGCAATGAAGTGTTTTTCTTTTGTTTAATTTTTATGGCTAATTGATATACCGTCACCTAAAGAAAGAAAAGTAGTAGAATACTCATCATTCTCTTTAAGAAAAATAATATATTCTCTAATTTTACGAACTAAACTTCTAAGATTAGAACTTTTAATCTCACTATCATCTTTATCAACTAAACCATGAAAATTTAAATTATCAGTAATAATTATACCCTCTTCTACTAAATTCTTTTCAAACTGTAAAAAGAAAGCCTTATTTTGTGCTTTAGCAGCATCTAAAAAAATCATATCATATTTGTCTCTTAAAGATACTTCTTTAGCATCTTTAAATATTAAAGTAATTCTATCACAAAGATTAAATTTTTTTATATTCTTAACCGCTTCTAAATAACGAACTTCATCTCTTTCAATTGAAGTAATTTTTAAATCACTCTTAGCAAGAGCCATCATAATAGAAGAATACCCTATCGCAGTACCAACTTCCAATATTTCTTTAATATCATGTTTAATTATAAAAGTAGTTAAAAAATCAATACCTTCATCTTGCATAATAGGCACATTATTAACTTTAGCATATTTTTTCATTTCTTTTATCAAAGAAATTTTACTATCTACCACGGCCATTCTCCTCTTGCTTTAATTTCATTAATAACTTGTTGATGTTCAGTTTCATTAGAAGTAAAATATATCTCTTTATATTTATCTGCTACAAAATAATAATAGTCATTCTCTTCAGGTTCCAAAGAAGCATTAATACTTTCCAAACTAGGAGAACAAATCGCTCCTATTGGTAACATCCCAGCCATTTCTATACTTCTAGTATTATAAGGAGTATAAGCATTATAATCTATATTATCATTACAATCACTTAAAGAAGCACCAACACCATAACAAGTAGTAACATCACTTCCTAAAGACCATCCTGAATCTAATCTATTATAGAAAACACCAGAAATATTATCTCTTGTATACTCATCTACCCCTTCTAACTCAATCATCGAAGCAAGCGTTATAATCTCATGTACTGTTAATTCTGATTTAGAAATAATATCTCTTTTATCATCTAGTACCTCTTCCATTTGATCAAGCATAACAGTTACAACTTGCTCAATAGTAACAGTAGGTTCAAAAGCATATGTTTCTGGAAATAAATACCCTTCTAAAGGATAATATATATCATCACTTAAAATAACCTCATCTAAAAACCAATATTCATCTATTAATGATTTAACATAAGATCTATCTTCCATCTGAGTAATAAACTCATCTTTATTAATTAAAGTATGTGTCTCTAACTCTTCTCCAATACGATCAATAGTAAAACCTTCTTTAAATGTAATTAACATACTATTATTCTCTACAATACCCTTTTGTAACATTCTCAAAATATCATCCATCGACATATTACTAGATAAAATATAAGTACCCGCTTGTAAATTATCATAATTATTTAATCTAACATGTATATCAAAAACAAAAGTATTTCTAATAAGTTCATTTTCATACAATATTTGACCTATCTCACTAGTAGAAGTACCACTCTCTATTTCTATTTTATACTCTGTATCACTATCACTTATAGGAGATATAAACCAACTATATAACAATGAACCACTAATTAATATTAAACCTAAAAATACTAATAATCCTATTAGTATTTTAAACTTGACTTTAAGTTTCTTCTTCATCAATACTACCTCTTAACTATTCAGCATTAGCTTCCGCTTCAGTAGCTTGATTCTTAACTTCTTCTTGTATAACACTAAGAATATTCTCAATAACCTTCCACTCTTTATCTGTTTCAATATCCCCTAATTGAACATTTTCATTAGCCATTTCTTCTTGACTATAAGTACCAGCATACACTTGTGTATTTCCACTAGCATCCTTACTATTATCAGTATATACTACATAACTTTTATTTGTTTCTTCACTATCAAAAGTAAATAATATAGTACAAACTAAAGTATTCCCATTTTTATCAATCATTGTAAAAGTATTTTTATTTTCCATTATTTATTCCCTTCCTTATCCAAAAATCCTTGTAATATTATAGTCGCTGCTACTGCATCGATAACTTTCTTTCTTTTCTTTCTTGAGGTATCATTTCTAATTAACATCGCTTCTGCTTCTCTAGTAGATAATCTTTCATCTTGTAAATGAACTGGTATTGATAAAGACTTTTCTAAAGTATCTTTAAACTTAATTGAAAGTTCTCCTTTAGGACCTATTGTATTATTCATATTCTTTGGTAATCCTAAAACAATTGCTTCTATTCCTAGTTCCTCTACTTTATCTTTGACTACTTTAATTAATCTATCGTATTCTTCATTGTGACGAATCACTTCTAAACTAGATGCAATCATACCTAACCTATCACTAACAGCAAGTCCCATTGTCCTACTACCTAAATCAATTCCTAAACAACGCATTAGTTGTTCCTAAATTCCTTAAGTAATACTTCCAATACCTTACTTCTATCAAGTTTACTTAACTTTACCCTAGCATTTTTATAACTAGAAATATAACCAGGATCACCACTCATCAGATAACCAACTAATTGATTAGTAGGATTATATCCTCTTTCTTCTAGTGCTAAATAAACATCTTTTAAAGTATCTTTTACTAAAGCAACATCAAATTCTTCTACAGTATATAAATGTGTTGTATCATTCATAAACTTCACCTCACTATAATATATAAATAAAGTTTATCACTTCTACAAAAAAAAAGCAACCTAAGTTGCTACATATAAAAGAAATTCATAAATACTAGGAAACCTAAAAATATACTAAGTATTACCCATCCATTAATCATTTCTAATTTACTAGATTTATATTTAACTCCTACTGCAATAGATGCTATAACACCACCTATTAAACCACCTATATGAGCTGCATTATCAATACCAGTTGATGTGAAACCAATTATTAAGTTTATCACAATCAATGGAATTATCTGACTTTTAACCGCACTAGATAAATATACTCTATAATGATAACCAAAATATAATAAAGCTCCCATTAAACCAAATACCGCTCCACTAGCACCAACACTAGGAACATTTCCTGAAAACATTATAGATAAGAAACTACCAAATAAAGCAGATAATAAATAAATTGCAATATAACGACTCTTACCAAAGAAACCTTCAACTTGTCCTCCTATTATATAAAGAGCATAACAGTTAAATAACAAATGTATTTCATCACCATGTAAAAAAGCACCTGTTATTAAACGGTAAAATTCCCCATTTCTTATAGAAGGTCCATGTACACAAAACAAATCTAAAAGACTAGGATCCATATAATAAGACAATATAAAACTAACTATTAAAAATCCTATTAAAATATAAGTGATTATCGGTAATTTTGGTTTAAATACATCATCCATTTTCTCAGCATCATCCTTATTATGTTTATTTATATCACTAGATATTTTCGCAAATAGACTAATACCCTCTTCATTAAAAGTTAATTTCTTAATAATATCAGGAAAAGCCTTAGTAATTTTTTCTTCTTTTTTAATATCTTCTTCATCATATATAGAAGTACATACCAAAGATTCAACTTGATTTAAATCAACTCTCTCTGCTAAATCAGTAAAAATACTAAGAGACTTCATATTTAAAGATAAAGTTTTTTTCTTAACTTTCTTTAAAATTCTCTTCGTCTTAAAAATATCAAATTCTAATTGTTCATCATTGTGAATATAATTAGAAACAATTCTAACTATTTTATATTCTTCCGCCATATTCTCAAGCCATATTTCATCTTGTACACCTTGTAATATAATCGGATTGTATTTTTTTTCTGTTATAAAATAGTGTAGCAACTTCATTACAATAAGATTTTTTCTATCTATTGTTTCTTCTTGCATACTATCTCCTCCTTTTTAGGATAATATTATTATACCTCAAAACATAAAATATTAAAAGAGGTGATTAATATTAAAAAAATTATTATGTTTTTACTAGCACTCCTACCATGGTTTCTTAGTAGTATTATTCCTTATGATAACAGTTTTTATCAAAATTTAAACTTACCATTCTTCGCACCACCAAGTTATCTATTTGGTATAGTATGGACTATTATTTATATCTTGATTGCAATAAGTATCTATTTAGTTATAAGTAATAACAATCTAAAAGATATACCTACAGATTATAAAAAAGCCCTATTCTTTAACTATCTATTTAATCAAAGTTTTTCTCTATTATTCTTTGGCATAAAAAGTCCCTTTCTAGGTTTAGTAGCAACAATAGGTACTTTCATCACCAGTTTATGGTTATACATTGAAACTACTAAAATAGAGCCAAGAGCAACAAAGTTCTTAACTCCGTATGTTTTATGGAGCTTATTTGCAAGTATACTCGCATTAAGCGTTTATTTATTAAACGTCTAATTCATCTATATAAGTTTTAAATTCCATTGGAACATCTACTTCAAAAGAAAGTAATTCACTTGTTCTAGGATGATTAAACTCTATTTTACATGAATGAAGTAACTGACCAAACTCAGTTGCTCTTTTCTTGTTATATAGAGGATCGTTTATAACAGGATAACCAATATAAGAAAGATGAACTCTTATTTGATGAGTACGCCCTGTCTCTAAACGACATTCTAATAAAGTACATTCTTTATAACGATGTATAACTCTAAAATGTGTAATAGCATCCTTAGAATTAACATCAGTCACCATCATTTTTTGTCTATTATAAGTATCCCTTCCAATAGGAGCCTCGATAGTACCAGTTTCATGATTAATAACACCACTGACAAGTGCTAAATAAGTACGTTTAACAGATCTATTTTTAATCATATCACTAAGTTTTTCATGCGTAAAATCATTCTTTGCTACTAACATTAAACCAGAAGTATCTTTATCAAGTCTATGTACAATACCCGGTCTTATTTTATCAGAACTAAGGTTAAAGCGATATAATAAAGCATTAACTAAAGTTCCACTATAATTACCAGGAGCAGGATGCGTAACCATACCACTCTTTTTATTTACAACTAATAAATCATCATCTTCATAAACAATATCTAATGAAATATCCTCAGGTTCAACACTAATTTCAAAATTAAGTTCACTATCAACTTCAATAACATCATCTATTTTAACAGAATAACTACTATTAACAGACTTATCATTCACTAATACTTGACCATCTTTAATTAGTTTTTGTACCTTACTTCTAGAAATCTCTAATTTTTCTTGTAAAAACTGATCTAATCTAACATTCCCTTTTTCTACTTTTATATGCATCATATTCCTCCTTAATCATATCTATAATTAATAACCCTACACCAATTACTACAGCCATATCAGCAAAATTAAATACCGGAAAATCTATAAATAGAAGATGGATATAATCAATAACATATCCCATCATAACTCTATCAATCAAATTACCTACTAACCCTCCAAGTAATAAACCATAACCTATAAATTCCAGTTTTTTACAACTACACTTCTTTTTTATATAATAACTAATTCCTATAAACGCTAAAACTGAAACGATAATAAGAAAAAGTTGATTACCAGAAAACATCCCCCAAGCAGCACCATCATTATGAACAAGTGTAATTGCTAAAACATTAGGTAGAAGATTTATATCAGTTGTTATATTAGAAACAACCAAAATCTTCAACAACTGGTCAATTATAACAATAAGGATTCCAATTATATATATATATTTCTTCTTCATTCATTTCACCGAACTAATTATATCATATTTTTACAATAAGTTGGCACTTTTTAATGGCTTTTCCTTTATATTTACTTAAAAATAAGATATAATTAAAAAGAATATACGAGGTGTTAAATGAAAAATAATAATAAAATACAAAAACTGAGTGGAATAGTCGCTATCGTTGCTATTATAATTTGTATAATATACACAATTATAAGTTCCACTAATATAACAGATAATATAGGAGAAATCATATCATTATTTTTAATCTTAGGATTTGCATGTTTCTATGTATTATATATATTTGATTCTAAAAAACAAATATATAGTACATTAGGGTCAACAACACTTATCCTTTTTGGATTATTTACTATTGTTAATGGCTTAGACCTAAGTTTCGCCGCAACTACTCCTAATTTTACTAATAAAGTATATACAGAAGTACTAAGTTGGGCTGAAGAAAATAAAATAGAAATAGTACAAACTTATGAATATAGTGATATCGTCCCAAGTTATCATATTATTTATCAGGACTCAACTACTATTAATGAAAAAACAACTATGACAATTGCTATCTCTGAAGGACCAAATCCAGATAAAAGAGTTACTATTCCTATTATGAATGGATGGAGCGATGATCAAGTATTAGAATTCGTTAGAGAAAATCATTTAAGTAATGTTGAAATAAACTTTATTGTTTCAGGAAAACAACAAGATACAGTAATTGAACAAAGCTATACTGGAGAAATGAAAAGAAGTGATATATTAACTCTTACATTCTCAATTGGAGAAGAAATACCTGCTGAATTTGCCATGCCTAACTTAGAAAACATGAGTAAATTCGAAGCTACTTTCTTATTAAAACAAAAAGGTGTAACTACTATTAATTATGACACCGCATACGATGATAAAATAATGAAAAATAATGTTGTAACTCAAAATATAAAAACAGGTGAACCTGTTAGCACAACTAATACAGAAATAATATTAACTATTTCCAAAGGTATTGAAATAAAAGTAGCAGATATTACTAACATGAATTTAGATGAGTTAATGAATTGGACCACAACTAATCGTTTAAAGTTAGAGATTAGTGATAACTATCATGAGTCTATAAAAGAAGGAAACGTCATAGAAGCTAATTATCAAAAAGATGATACAGTTGAAGAAGGAACAATCATTAAAGTTGTAATTTCTAAAGGACCTCTAACTATGGAAGAATTTGCTACTGTTAATGATTTCAAAGAATGGACAAGTACATATAACATAGCATATACAGAAAGTTACGAATTCAATAATGATATCGCTCAAGGAAATGCTATTAGCTATTCACACGAAGTAGGACAAACAATAAAAACCGGTGAAAGCATTCATGTAACTATCTCTAATGGAGGTGCAGTTACAATACCTAATTTAATTAATAAAACTAAAACAGAAATAGATAAACTTTGTAGTGATAATGAACTATCTTGTAGTTATTTATATAGTTACAGTTCTACTGTTACTAAAGGATATTCAATTAGTCAATCAAAAACAGCAGGTAGTGAAGTTACCAAAGGTACTTCAGTATCAATAACATTAAGTAATGGAGTTAAACCTGCAAGTAGTAATAGTAGTAGTTCTTCAGGATCAAACAACAACACAACTACTACGCCAAGTACACCAGAAACACCAACCACACCTACTTGTGATAAAACTATAACAACAACAGTATGGTTACAACCAGGTAACACTGGCGCTCAAACTAAAGCTAACGTATTAAAATATTCAAATATAAATTGGGTGTTTAATATGGTTGATGTCTGTCCAAATGGTGATGCAACATCAGGTGTTGTATGTAATGCAACTAGTTTAGATGAACAAGCTTTAAATCACTGTGATAGTTATTCTATTACAATAGTTAATTAAGAAGCATAAGCTTCTTTTTTTTATCAAAATAAAAAGTTAAGATATTATCTTAACTTATTTTACTATTAACTCTATTCTATTACCTTTTTCTCTATTGATATTAAAAGTATAATTCTTACCATCAATATCTAATTCAACAGTAGATAAGTCACGTCCTAACTTTTCTGTTAATTCCGCTATATCCACTATATTAGAAGTAGTAGTGACATAAATAACATACTCACCTACTGGAATATTGCTAATATCTAGAGTAGCATCATACCATGCATACTCTTTTGATAAATAATCATCAACTGGTAAAGTAACATCATATAATCCTTCATTAGTACTACCCAAATCATATCTATAAATATCATAAGTATCTTTATTTTCAAATATTATTTCTCTGTTAACACTACTACTTAGATTCATACCATAAGTAGCAGTATGACCCATAATATCTAACTTATTATCATTAAATTCTAACACACGATAAGTATCATATTGATTAAAACTGTATGAAGCTGTCTTACTAGCTAACAATTCATCACGAACATATAAAGTAATAGCACCTGTTCTAGAAGAAAAATCTATTTGGGTAAACACTTCTTTGTCCCCACTATAACTAGTAGTTTGTTCTTTATAAAGTTTATTTGTAATTAATATCTCTGAATAATAACTAGGAGACTCTGCAATTAAATACATCTTATAGTTACCTATATCAAGTAAAGATAAATCAATATTACCCTTAAACCAAGAATAAGAATAATCTTTACCATCACTACTAAATACTGGTCTAGTCATTTCACTAGTATCAGTAATTCTACTAATAGACTGCTCAATAACAATACTATCATCATCGACATTAACATATTTAATAGTATAGTTAATATCAGTATCCATATTATTATCAATACCTTCTATTGTACTATAACCTTTTATTTGTAAGTTACCCTCTACATCTTTTAAATAATCGAAGTAAAATACACTTTCTTTCTTTTCTTTATCCGTTACAATAACTTCAATCTCTTTAGTAACAACATGACCAAAAGTATCCTCTACAGAATAAATAACTTTATATGTACCTACTTTAATAATATCTATCGTATTAGTGATAACAGTAACTTTATTAGTAATAACACCATCTTCATTATCTGAAGCAGTAACTACTGTTAACGGATCAAAACTATAGTTAATAGGTATAGTAACATTACTAGCAGTAATAACTGGTTCATGGTCTTCTAAGACTTTAACATTTCTAACTGCCGTTACTTTATTACCATCATAATCAGTAACTGAATACGTAATTTGATAATCTCCAGGTACATTAGTATTAACATTGTCTGTTTCAATAACTACAATACTATTTAAATTACCATTCTCTAAATCACTAGCAGTTATACCACTCATTTTATCAAAAGATTGCCCTTCTATAATAGTAATATCACTAACACTTAATACCGGAATATTATTAGCACCTTTACTAACAATATAATCCATTCTACTAATACTACCATAACTAGCAAGAACCCACCCATAAGCATTTGTATTACTACTTAAACTAACTGGAATACGATACCATATTGTACCATTAACATTCTTAGTTTCTAAAATAGGCATAAATGCATCGTTGTAAGAACGACTAATCATTGTACTAGTACTAGAAGTAGTAACTCTAACCTCTTCATACCAATACTTAGTATCTATCCAACGATATCCATAATCTACAGACACAAAGGCAATTGTATTTGCCGGAACCCAATGTTGTTGATCATAAGTATAATCAGACGTAATTAAATATGCAACTACGTTATTAGAAGCATCTCTTGCTTCAGCATAAACCATAACATATTTATCTTTTAAAACTGTAATATCACTAATCTCTGTTAAAGACGCATCATAATAATAGTTCATAGTTGTTTTAGTAACTGCTGTCTTAGGAGATTCCATAGCATTTTCTGTATAAAAATAATAACGATAATCTGCATCAGTATAATCATAAACATCAGTAGCCGGATCAACATATCCATTTTTACCAACATTAGCAAGTGTAACTTGACTAGCTTTAACATAAACATAAGAATTATCCCAGTTGAATTCACTACTATTAGCCATAATGTTTTTACTAGAATCTAAACTTACTTCACTAACAACCTTATACCAAATTTCACCACCAGAATTAACTTCATCAACAACGATCATTCCCATATCTTGTTGTTTATAAGAATAAACTGTTTTCGAAGAATTAGATGGTTCCGCTTTAGCTTCCATCCAATGATTAGAAACTGCTAACTGATAAAAATCATAATCTTGATAACCAAAAGCACTATCAAATTGATTGTAGAACATAGCTGCTTTTTCACCCCAATAAGGATCAGATGCATACTTAATATTCATACCAACACCCTTATTACCAACAATTGAACCATAACTTCGCCAATCATTAGGATTAGCATATCCAGATATCCAACTATAAGCATGGGCATATATACTAGCCGCAAAATTAGCATACTTATTAGCAGATACAGAAGGATCACTATCAACCGCATTATGACCAAAACCATTGTTTTTAGTAACGGAAATAGAACTTCTACCATGCCCAGTTTCATTACGACTAACCGCTAACATAAGCATAGCATTAGTACCATATATTTGCTGTGAACTATAAAAATAGTTACCTGTTCCATATAATTGAGAAGTTCCACTTTCAACATAATTACCATTAGAACCAGGAACAGTTCCCCAAAACCCATAATCTCTCATAAATTTATTAATATCGGCACTAGAATAAGTTGATTTAGAACGATGAGGTAAATACATATAATAATTATAATAAGGATCTCCCGCATTATAAGCATTATTATTATGATTAGCCCTATTATCATCCAATAAATTTTCTAAAGTTTTATAAAAATATTTACCATCATAACTATAATACGTTCCCACATCAAGCATACTAGGTTTAGGACCTAATGTACGACATGAAACACTTGGAGTAGCATCTTGTATATCACTAACAGAACAATGCTTAATTGAACTACTAGACACTTCGTAATAAGAAGCAGATTTAACCCAAGCAAGTGGAATAATTTGATAATCATTCTCCCAAGTTCCACTATAATAACCAGAATAAATAACATAACCTTTAAAATTATTAACTAATACTCTAGCAGATCTATGTCTTTCAAATAAACCTAAATAAGCACCATCAGTACTACCATACTGAGGCGCATGATTCATATAATTAACAACAGGAACATCGTATTGATCCATAGTAGTTGTGTTATCTGCAAAATAATGAGTAACATTACTTCCTGTCTTCGTACCATTACCTGTCAAATCCAACAAAGCATATTTAGCATCAAACACAGATGTATATCCATTTTTCCTATATAAAATAATTGCATTCCCAGAAGGCACAGCATTCATAGCATTCAAACTATCTTCATAAGTATAATGACAAGAAATTGAACGAAAAGCCCCACTGTTCAAAGCTTCTCCAACATTATATAAATTTTCTCCACAATAATTAATAGTAGAAATTTCATCTACCGTTAAAGCCTCTACATCTGAAGGCATAAATAAAAAGAAAAACATAAATACAAAAACACTGCTTAATAAATACTTCTTCATCTTAGACTCCTATCTATATAATTATAACATTTATCTATAAAAAGTACTATACTTACCTACAAAAACATGTAAAATCAACGACAAAAAAAAAGAAGATTAATCTTCTTTAGTAAACGTTGTAGTACCAAAAGTCTCTAATTCCATTAATTCTAGTACAGTACCATCATATAATAACTGACCCATATAATACATAATATTATCACTATCATATTCCGTAAATTCACCTTCATATAATAAAGTACCATTTTTAAGTACTAAAAATACAAAAGGAGCTTCTTCACCATAAGAACTAAATAACCTATCAACTTCATCTCTTGTAACACCTAATTCACTAGCATCATTCACAAGATAATCGATTGCTTCTTCACCTACATAAAATTCATATTCACCCGTACGATAATTATCTGATAATTCATCTGGATACCTATACCATATAAAATTACTAGAATCCTCAAAAATCATCAAAGAATCATCCCCTGCAGTCCAAGAAGTATTCGCTAAATCAGTATGATTAGTAAATAAACCACCCATCGCAATAAAACCTACTCCAACTAATAATAAAAATCCTAATACAGAACCTAAAATGATAAATAAAGTTTTATTACTATTACTAGTTTTAACAGGATTATCCATTTGGACCGTATTATTAACAGGAACACCAATATTACTTTGCAAAGTATTTAATGTATCGGAAGAAACTGTATTAGAAACATCTCCATCAATCTGATTACCACAATTAACACAAAATTTTGAACCTTCGTTCAATTTAGAACCACATTTTACACAAAACATAAAAACACCTCTTAATATAGAGAATAACATCAGTTATTACAAATAGCAATATACCAAATGTAAAACCAACGACAAAAAGTACTTCAATCTAAAATTAATCTCTTATATATTGAACACCATTATTTTTTAATATCAAGGGCATATTCCTACTATATAAACTAATACACTTATCAAAATCAGGTAATAAATCACTACTATCCTCAGTTATTAAAACAGGCTCTTCTACAACTTCAAAATTGTCATAATAAGTTGATTCTCCATTAATAAAAACATCTCTTAAAACAGAATAAACACCTATTAAACCAATTACAGATTTAACCATAAGATGATGATTATCTAAAAACAAAACCTCATCTCGCAACTGCACATCTAAATTATTATAACACTCCTTAAAATCCTCATCAAAACTAAGAAAAGATTCAAAATTATAATCCTTATCTTCTACAAATTTAAAACTATCACTAAACAAAAAAACTTCCTTATGATTACTAACTTCATTTAACCAATATAAATTATTAAAGCCTGATACTTCATTCACTATTTCTACTTGTCTTAAAGTCAACATATTATCCAACCTTTCATATATTAAAGATATGAAAAAATCTAAAAAAAAGAACTAATAATTTTTATTAGCTCTTTTTCTTTCTTGTTCTGTAAGTAATTTCTTTCTAAGTCTAATTGAAGTTGGAGTAACTTCTACTAACTCATCTGTATTAATCCATTCTATTGCATACTCTAAAGTAATAGGACGAGGTCTTTTTAAGACAACTGTATTATCACTACCAGCAGCACGCATATTAGTTAATTGTTTACCTTTAACAACATTAACTGCAAGTTCATTATCACGGTTACACTCACCAATAATCATACCTTCATATACTTCAGTCCCTGGTTCAATAAACATTGAACCACGATCTTCTAAGTTACCAATACTATAAGCAGTAGCTTGACCATTTTCCATTGATACTAAAGCTCCAAGTTTTCTCTCTCCAATAACAATATTTTCAAAAGGTCTAAACTCTTTAAAAGTGTGGTTGATAATACCATACCCCTTAGTAATAGTCATAAACTCAGTCATAAATCCAATAAGTCCACGAGAAGGAATAGTATAAAGTAATCTAACTTGATTTTCAAAGTTATGCATACTTTCCATAATACCACCACGAGTACCTAATTGTTCAATAACACTACCAACACAGTCTTCAGGTACTTCAACTTGAACTTCTTCATAAGGCTCTACTTTAATACCATTCTCTTCTTTAATAATAACTTTAGGTTTACTAACTTGTAGCTCAAATCCTTCTCTTCTCATATTTTCAATTAAAATACCTAAGTGAAGTTCTCCTCTACCAGCAACTAACCAAGATTCGCTATCATTGCTTTCAACTCTTAAACTAACATCTTTTTGCATTTCTTTAAATAAACGCTCTTCTACTTTACTAGGAGTAAGTATCTTACCTTCTCTTCCTACAAAAGGAGAAGTATTAATACCAAAAGTCATTTGTAAAGTTGGTTCATCCACATAAAGTTTAGGAAGTGGATTATTATTATTCATATCACACACAGTTTCCCCAACTGAAATATCAGCAAGACCAGCAATTGCAACAATATCCCCTGCTTCTGCTTCTTCTATTTCAATACGTTTAAGTCCATAATAACCGAATAGTTTTTGAACTCTAAACTGTTTAACAGAGCCATCTAATCTAATACAATTAACAGTTTGATTAACTTTAATTTTACCATTATGTATTCTACCAATTCCAATTCTACCAACGAAATCATTATAATCAAGTAATGCTGGTTGAAATTGTAAAGCAGCTTCTGCACTTCCTTTAGGAGAAGGCATCTCTGCAATAATTAAATCTAATAACTCTGTAAATCCAGGAGTTTGAGTAGATACATCACTATCTAAACTAGAAGTTCCATTTAATGCCGATGCATAAACAACATCAAACTCTAATTGTTCTTCATCAGCACCTAATTCAATTAATAAATCAAGTACTTCATCAACAACTTTTTGACATCTCGCACTAGGCTTATCAACTTTATTAATAACAACAATCGGTTTTAAACCATTATTTAACGCTTTCTTTAAAACGAATCTAGTTTGAGGCATAGGTCCTTCATAAGCATCAACTACTAATAAAACACCATCAACCATATTCATAATTCTCTCTACTTCTCCACCAAAATCAGCATGACCTGGCGTATCCATAACATTAATACGGTATCCGTTATAATCTAAAGCCGTTGTTTTAGCTAAGATTGTAATACCTCTTTCTCTTTCTAATGCATTAGAATCCATTGAAGCATTAGTCATATCTTCATTTTCTCTAAACATTCCTGAACTCTTTAAAATTTCATCAACCAAAGTCGTTTTCCCGTGGTCAACGTGTGCAATAATTGCAATATTTCTTTTTTTCATAATTTCACTTCCTTAAATCGCTAGTTGATTATATCATATATTTTAACTTTTGCCTAGTATTTATGTAAAAAGAAAAAAGCATACCTAAATATACTTTTATTTAACCAGTGTTTTAACCGCTGGTACATCATTAATAATTGAATCAGTCCAACCCTTATTATAAGCATCATTCTCTATAGTATTTAAATATCGTTCAGATTTATGTTTATCATGATATTTTGATAATCCTAAACCAATTCCACATAAACTTGCAGCTAAACATGCTCCCGGAAAAGCTACAGCAGATAAAGTATAAAAATCAGAAGACTGCACGCCTTGCTCCATATACATAATACCAATAATAGTCGCAAAAGAAAACGGAAAAGCACCTGTTGCAAATGGCGAGACACTACAACAAGCATCACTATTTTTCTCCATAAAATCTTCTTCTAGTTTTTTTGCAATTAAAGCATAGTTTTCCTTAGTTATTTCTACAGAAGTCTTTTCACAATCTCCTTTATTTTTATAAGTTAAAACATAATTATCCCCTATATTCTTTTCTAATGAATATAACTTTAAATTTTTCATATAAACACCTCTTACCAACTATAATAAACTAAAAGATAATAAAAAGCAAGAGAAAAAAAAGTATACTAAAATATACTTTTATTACTTAATCAATACTTTTTCTTCTAGATCCATCTCACTTTGAATAGTAGCAATATATTTATTAACTTTTCTAAGTTGAAAACCTTTACTTATCACAGCTATTAAAGAAGTAGTATAAAATTTATCCAATCTTGTCTTAATTGACTCTAAACCTTCTACAACCTTTTCACAATTTTCATTAGTAATAACTCTATTCTTACTATCTCCAATTGGACTTTTATATTTTAATGACAAATTACCAAAATCATCTCTTTTTAAGTTACATACTCTACTTATACGCATAACATCCTCCTCCTATAGATAAAACATTATAATATAATATGCCAATAAAAGCAAATTAGTTCTTCTTATTATGTCGTTTTTTGACCTTTTTATAAATAAACATAAGGATTAAAACAACAATTAAAATTCTAATAGGAAGCTTTAATTTAGAGGTATATTCACTTAATATTACCCATCCACTTCCTAAAGCATATCCAACATAAACAAATACAAAAGTCCAAGGAATACTACCTATTAAAGTGTATAAAACAAACTTAAAAAAAGGTACTTTCATAATACCCATAGGTATTGATATTAAAGTTCTAATTATTGGAAAATTTCTACCTATCAAAGCAGCCCATAATCCATACTTATTAAACCAACTATCACTTTTACTTAGATCTTCACTCTTTAAAAACATATATTTACCATATTTATCAGTAAAAGGTAATCCTCCAAAATACCCTATTATATAAAGAACTATTGCACAAAAAACACTACCTAATAAACCAATAACAAACGCTCCCCAAAAAGAAAAAATCCCTTGTGATGCTAAGATACCACCAGTAGCTAATATTAATTCACTAGGAATAATAATTATAACAGCTTCCAATACCATACCTAAAAACATTCCTAAATAACCAAAATCACTCATTAATTCTAATACCCAAGTATCCATATAATCACCATTTAATTATATGCAAAAAAAAAGACTTAATTAAAAGTATTTTCTTCTATTAAATCTTTAACATCTTCACATATATTTATATCTAAAATATCTAAATTACTAACACTATCACTCATTTTATAACCATTAAATTCTACTAACATCTCTATATCATTAACATCATTACCTATCGTAATAACATCTCTTTTATTCAAATTAAGTTTCTCTAGTAAAACATTAATAGCAGTCGCTTTATTAACATCCTTATTTAATAAATTAATATAATAACGACTTAAGTACCCTCTTATTCCTCTAACCTTATCTAAAACTTCTTTTAACAATAAAGAACAAGTTTTAAAATCTACCATAGGTCCATTAATAGCAACCACTTTAGAATTAATATCTTTACTATAATTAATACCATCATCTAAATGATAATCTAATATACCATTACTTGTTTTTAAAATATCAATTACTCCTTCAACAACTTCTCTATCTAATAATTTCTCATAAACAAGGTTTAAATCAGCATCATATATCTTTGAACCGTCATTACATATTAAATAATCATACTTAATACGAAAAGATTCAATAACATTCAATAAAGAAGTTAAATTCCTACCCGTCGCAATTATAAAGAAATTACCTTTTTCTCTAAATAAGTCTATTGCTTTCTTACTTTCTTCTAAAGATAAATTATCTTTATATAATGTTCCATCTAAATCAGTTATTATCACTTTCATATACTTCACCACTATAATTATAATATATAACTTTTTTAATGTCTAATAAATGTCCTTTTATTGTCATTTATTAGTCACTTTGATATACTTTTAATGTAAGAATATAATAAGTGGAGGTGTTAAAATGACAAAATATATTTTTATTACAGGTGGAGTATGTTCAGGACTAGGTAAAGGAATAACTGCATCGTCTATCGCCCTATTACTAAAAGCTAAAGGATATAAGGTATTCATGCAAAAATTCGATCCTTATATGAATGTAGACCCAGGTACAATGAATCCAATTCAACATGGAGAAGTTTTTGTAACTGCAGACGGTTGTGAAACTGATTTAGACTTAGGTCACTATGAAAGATTTATTGATGAAGAATTAAATTATACATCCAACATAACAAATGGTAAAATTTATTCATCAGTTATCGAAAAAGAAAGACGTGGAGATTATTTAGGTGCTACTATCCAAATCATTCCTCATATTTCAAATGAAATTAAAAATAAAATATATGAAGCTGCCAGTTCATCAAATGCCGATGTCATCATAACTGAAATTGGTGGAACAGTTGGAGATATTGAATCATCTGTAATGATGGAAACATTAAGACAATTCAGAATGGAAATAGGTTTTGAAAACAGTTTGTTTGTTCATACAACGCTTATTCCCTATTTATATGGATCAAATGAATTAAAAACAAAACCAACTCAAAACAGTGTTATTGAGTTAAGAAAACTAGGTATACAACCTGATATTATTGTAACTAGATCATCAATTGACTTAGACGAACATATAAAAAATAAACTATCACTCTTTTGTAGTATTCCAAAAGAG
Organism: uncultured Muribaculaceae bacterium; assembly: GCA_964370085.1. Lineage (GTDB taxonomy): Bacteria > Bacillota_I > Bacilli_A > RF39 > UBA660 > CARZYU01. The sequence goes on from CAYJHI010000013.1 coordinate 23,726, forward strand.
AACATAATTGAAGCAGTAGATGTTCAAAATATTTATCAAATACCAATTAATTTCCATAAGCAAAATATAGAAGAAATCATCTTAAAACATCTAAATTTAGATAACAAAAAAAGCAATTTAAAATACTGGAAAGACCTTATTAATACAGTTGATACTTTAAAAGAAGAAATAGAAATTGCCTTAGTAGGAAAATACGTTTCCTTAGAAGATGCATATTTATCAGTTAAAGAAGCATTAAAACATGCTGGATACAAGTATAATACTAAAATCAAAATAAATTGGATTAATTCAGAAAATCTAGAAGAAGATGTCGATTTAAAAGAAATATTTAAAAATACTAAAGGAATAATAATACCAGGAGGTTTTGGAACAAGAGGTATAAAAGGAAAAATAATCGCTTGTCAATACGCAAGAGAAAATAACATACCTTTTCTAGGAATATGCTTGGGTATGCAAATATCTGTAATTGAATTTGCTAAAAATGTATGTGGAATAAAAAATGCAACTTCTACTGAATTCAATGAAGAAGCACAAGAACCTATTATAGATTTAATGGCAGATCAAAAATCAATTCACAATATGGGTGGAACTCTAAGATTAGGTAATTATGGATGCAATCTAGAAAAAGGAACATTAGCAGACAAAGCGTATAATAATAATTTTATCCAAGAAAGACATCGACACAGATATGAATTTAACAACAAATACAAAAAACAATTAGAAGAAAAAGGAATGGTTTTTTCTGGAATAAATGATAAAGTAGAATTAGTAGAAATAGTAGAAATACCTACTCATAAACATTTTATCGCATGTCAATTTCATCCAGAATTTAAAAGTAGACCAACCAAACCTCATCCTCTATTTGATTCATTTATTAAAGCAAGTTGTAACAAATAAATGTTACTTCTTTTTTTATAAAAAAAAAAAAAAAAGAGTTATAAACTCTTACATTGCTATTTGTAAATATAAAGTAATTATTAACAATAAAATTCCATACATTGCAACTAGTGATAAAGATACATGATCCTCTTTAACTTTAGCATTAATTTTCATTGCAGAAAATATATTAAATGCAAAGAACATAATTCCCATCAATAACAAAATAACCATTAACTGTATTGATAAGAAAGACATTATAAATACTCCTAAGCAAATTGCAACATTAATGAAAGATGCCGTACCTACCAAAGCAACTGATTCTTTTAAAGTGAATTTCTGTTTCATTATTTGTGCCAATGTCAAATAAACACCAAATACAAACACCCCATAAAACAACACTGCCAAGAAAAAACCTTGTATAAACATCAATACACCTGAAACCATAAATGAATTAATCATTCCACCTAAAAACAGTGATAACAATCCATTCAGCATTACAGTAAATACTAACGCAAAACTAATACATGCAACTCCAATAGCAATTAATCCTAAGTAAAAGTCTTTAGTTTCTGAATATTTTTTTACAGTAGAAACCGGTTTGATGATAAATCCTTTTAATATACCTATTACCCTTTCACCCATTTCGTCAAAATTAGTAGTAGTTTTAACGTTTGTCGTTACTTCAACAGCACAATCAAGACATCTATCGTCCACTAATTTCTTTCCACATTTTGAACAAAACTTAGCCATTTTTTTCCTCCTATTTATTATTCAGGAAAATAAGTAGTCATTGACCTAATACCCGCAAACTCATATTTCCCATCAACATATTTCAAATAGATACTTTGTCTTATATCTCTTTTTACACTATTATAAAAGTCATCCTCATGAATATAAGAAACTTCATAATAAAGATCTGACTCAATAGTTACCATTATTGTACCATCTTTATTCAAATCTACATAGTATAAATATGCATCATTTAAAGAAACTTCATCTAAATCATAATATTTAGTAACATCATCATAATACTCAATATAACTATCTTCTAAATTATTATAATCTACATCAGTATACACAAAATTATCTTTTATATCAGAAAAACTATTTCCCTCAATAATTGATTGATATATAATATTCAAATATTTTAAAGAAGAATCTTCTATATCTTTAATTACATCATCTGATAAAAGACTTATATCAAATTCAGAAATATCTAATCCATCAATACTATCACTAGGAATAAATTTATCTTCAAAAAGAAATTCTTCTGGATATATAACACTCAAATCATATTCAACATTAGAAAACAAATCAACTATATAATAATCATATGATTCATCATCTATATCCTGATCTAAATATTTTGAATCTAACAAAACTCCGTCAATAGAAATTATTGAATCTTCTGCAACAGTTATATAGTAATCATTAGAAACAAAACTACTTTCTTTTATCTTCCAATTAGGAAAAAAGAAATATATGTTTCCATCTTTAACAAATTCAAGTTCAAGAACTTCATCATTAACAACTATTTTAACTATAGAAGTTTCCCCATCAACAGTATAATCTAAAATATTATATTCAAAAGACGGTTCTTCTAATCTAGTATTATTATACTTTTCAACAAACTTACTCTTAGAAGTAAAAACCCCATCTACATTAAAATAATTATATAATTCACTAACATCATTATAAGAACTAGCATACAAATAATTATTTGCAACAACATTAGGAAGAGTAATATTATAAAAGTAAATACTAAGTCCGGTAACACCTAAAATAAGTATAATAATCAAACCCAAAATAATAGT
>CAYJHI010000014.1:0-26179 GCA_964370085.1 uncultured Muribaculaceae bacterium
ATTTACTCTAAATATCGTAATTCTGATGCAAGGCATACCCATGAAACAGAAACAAAAAGTGAAATGGATAATTTACAAAAAGATGATAAATTATTAAAACACTTAAAAGGTTTAAGTAATTCAAGAATGATGGGAGCAAACAATGAAACTATAGGTGAAGGAAGTTCTGCTAGTAGATATATGAAACAACTTTTACCACAAGATAAGAATCAAAAATAATTGATTCTTTTTTTGTTTCCTATAAAAGTAAAATATGATATTATTATAATGGATGTGATAATATGAATAACATGATAGTAGCAAAATGCTCTAATTGTCAAAACACAATGGTGGCTAGTCAACTAACTTTAAACCAAATACACTGTCATTGGTGTAATAAAGTATTAACTACTGAAAATAAGACAGAAGATCCTGTTGGTATACCTAGTCTTATTTTGCCATTTAAATATACTAAAGAAGAAGTAATCAAAGATTTTAATACGCAAATGTCAAAATACAACTTCTTTGTTAATAAGGCTTTCGCTCCAATGATTACAGAAGAGACCCTAAGAAAAGTATACCTACCTTATTTACTAGTAAATGTAAAAGCCCATTCTAATTTTGAAGCAAGCGCTGAATCTACAGCTAATAAAAATATTGTTTCAGCAGGAGAAGGAAGAACTACTACTAAATTTGATGTAGATGTGTGTAAAATAAAAAGAGAATTCGATCTTGTTTTTGATAAATTAGAAGTTGAGAAAAATTTAGTTAAATTTCCAGCCAAAAATCTAAGTAAAATTAGTAATTTGATTATCAATATAGGGGACTTTAATATTGAAGAGGCAGTTCCTTTTACAGAAGAATGTTTAAAAGATGCAACAGCTGAAAGAAGAACATTAAACACTCAAAGTTTACAAGAACTAGTTGAAGCCCAAATTAAAGATATTAATAAAAGACAAATATTAGAAACAATAAAACAATATGATAGAGGCTCTATTTGGCATAAAAGAGATTTGAGCATTACAGAACAACAAATACAAGTAGTATACCTACCAGTATATCTATATAATTATTATCAAACAAATAACCCTAATAGTTACAATGTTGTTATAAATGGAACCACTAAAGAAATGATAGGATATTTGCCAATCAATAATAATAAAGTTATTATAATAGCAGGGCTAATAGAATTAATGGGCTTTATCTTAATGTTAATAATAGGGATGCCTATAGGATTATTTTTCCTTTTACCAGGACTAATTTTCTATTTTGTCACAACAAAAACTTATAGTACATTAAATACAGTTAAACCCAAAGAACCAAAAGCAGTAAAAGTAGATATGACTAATTTAGTATCAACAGATACATTAGTAAAAAAGAACTATAGTGTACTTACTGAAAAAATGTATGATGCTAATAATAAAACTAATGAAGAAGAAAATTTACTAAAAGTTAAAATAATAGAATTAAATAATAAAAACGAAAAATTTTAAGTACAGTAAAAGCAATAAAATAACCATAAAATTTGATTATTGTTTTTTTTTTATGCTATAATTAATATGGAATGGTGATAACATGAAAAAAATTATGTTTATATCAAGTGCAGGCGGACATCTGTCTGAAATGTTACAATTAGATAGTTTGTTTCAAAAATACGATTATCATATTATAACAGAGAAAACGAAATCAACTCTTTACTTAAAAAATAAGTATAAAACGAGGGTTGATTATTTATTCTATGGAACTAAAGATCATATGTTAGTTTATCCGTTTAAATTAATCGCTAATTGTTTTAAAAGCTTATTTTATTATTTTAAATATTTTCCAAAAGTTATAATAACAACAGGAGCTCATACAGCAGGACCAATGTGTTGTATAGGAAAATTATTTGGTAGTAAAATAATATTTATAGAAAGTTTTGCTAACATTGAAACAAAAACTATAACAGGAAAGCTTGTTTATAAATTTGCTGATATGTTCATAGTGCAGTGGGAAGAAATGCAAAAATTATATCCCAAAGCTACTTATGGAGGTTGGATTTACAAATGATATTAGTATTATTAGGAACTCAAGATAAAAGTTTTGTAAGATTGTTAAAAGCAGTAGAACAGTTAGTTATAGATAAAAAAATAAAAGAGAAAGTTATAGTTCAAGCAGGATATACTAAATATGAGAGTAAACATATAGAAATATTTGATTTTGTTTCTAGTGATGAGGTTAAACAATACGTTGAAGAAGCAAGTATAATAATAACTCATGGTGGAGTAGGTTCAATACTAGATGGAATTAGTAAAGGTAAAAAAATGATAGTTGCACCAAGACTAAAAGAATATAAAGAACATACCAATGATCACCAATTACAAATAATCAAAAGATTTGCCGATATGAATTATATAATACCGTTATTAGAGTTTGATAAATTAGATTTAAAAATAGAAGAAACTAAAAAATTTAAGCCTAAAAAATATAAAGGCAGTAATAAAAAAATGATAAGTTTAATAGAAAATTATATAGATAATCTATAAGGAGCGTGTATAAAGTGAAAAAAGATACAAAGGATATTGTTATAAAAGCGGAAAATGTAAATAAAGATTTCAAACTTTTTTATGATAAAGCCAATACATTAAAAGAGAGAGTACTGTTTTTTAAACGTAATTCTAAAAATAGTCTTTTACATATTTTAAAAGATATTAATTTAAATATATACAAAGGTGAAACAGTTGCTTTAATAGGAACGAATGGTAGTGGAAAAAGTACATTGTTAAAACTTTTCACTAAAATAATTTATCCTAATAAAGGAAAAATAACAACATACGGAAGATTAACATCATTGTTAGAACTAGGAGCAGGTTTTCATCCTGATTTTTCTGGACGTGAAAACATTTATTTTAATGCTTCAATTTTTGGTATGACAAAAAAAGAAATAGATAAGAGAATTGACGAAATTATTGCCTTTTCAGAATTAGAAGAATTCATTGATAATCCTATTAGAACATATTCTTCCGGTATGTATTTAAGGCTTGCTTTTGCTGTTGCAATTAATGTTGAAGCTGATATTCTATTACTAGATGAAATACTAGCAGTAGGAGATCAACATTTTCAAGATAAATGTTATGGTAAATTAAAAGAGTTAAGAGAAGAAGGAAAAACAATAGTAATCGTTACTCACGCAATGAGTGTAGTTGAAAGTTTTTGTGATAGAGCAATTTGGTTATACGAAGGTAATGTAAAAATGGATGGTAAACCCGAAGAAATAGTTGAAGAATATTTAAAGGTGTGTGGTTAGAATGTTTAAAAATTTATATCAATATAGAGAACTGCTAAAAACTAATGTAAAAAAAGAAATTAGAGGAAAGTACAAAGGAGCATGGCTAGGTTTTTTCTGGTCGCTATTAAATCCTTTATTATTACTACTTGTATATTCAATTATTTTCCCTTTTATTTTAAGAATAGAAATAGAAAATTACCCTTTATATTTAGCAGTAGCTTTATTACCATGGACAGCGTTTACATCTATAATACAAACCGGAGCATATGCAGCGATTGCCAATGGTAATATTATAAAAAAGGTATATTTCCCTAGGGAAATACTTCCTATTTCTGTAGTTACAAGTGGAACTGTGAATTTTTTGTATACATCCATAGTTTTATTTGCTTTTTTAATATTCGGAGGAATAGGACTTAGTTGGTATGCCTTGTTGTTTCCTATTATTCTATTATTACAATATTTTATTATGTTAGGATTTACGTTTATCTTATCATCAGTCACTGTTTATATTAGAGATTTAGAACATTTAATTGGAATAACTTTAATGGTATTATTTTATGGAACACCAATTGTTTATACAATGGATTCAATACCAACTAATATAGCATGGATTTTAAATTTAAATCCTATGACACATATTATTGAAGCATATCGATCAATACTATTCTATCAAGAAATGCCTAATTGGATTAATTTAGGTATAATTGCAACAATATCTTTAGTATTATGTTTTGTTGGATATAAAGTGTTCAAGAAATTAGAAAAAGGATTTGCAGAAGAATTATAGGAGTAAACTATGAAAAAGATATCAATTGTTGTCCCTTGTTATAATGAAGAAGAATCACTACCATTATTTTATGAAGAAATTATCAAGATAGCAGAAGAAATGAAAAAGAAAGTTGATTTTGAATTTATATTTGTTAATGATGGTAGTAAAGATAAAACATTAGAAATTTGTCGAATTTTATCAAAAAAAGATAAGAGAGTAAAATATGTATCATTCTCTAGGAATTTTGGAAAAGAAGCTGGTATACTTGCAGGTCTTGAGTACGCTAAAGGTGATTTTGTTGCCACTATGGATGCCGATTTACAAGATCCACCAGAATTGTTGATTGAAATGTACGACGAAATATTAAAAGAAGAGTATGACTGTATTGCTACTAGAAGTATTAGCCGTAATGGTTATGGATTTTTTAGAAAAATGTTAACAAAATTTTACTATTTTATAATCAATAAAATATCTAAAACAGAAATAGTTCCAGGAGCAAGAGACTTTAGATTAATGACTAGACAAATGTTAAATTCAATCTTAGAATTAAGAGAATATAATCGTTATGCAAAAGGAATATTCGCATGGGTAGGTTATAATACAAAATGGATAACTTTTGAAAATCAAGAAAGAGTAGCGGGAACAACTAAATGGAATTTTTTCAGACTATTCGCTTATTCGTTAGAAAGTATTATGGGATTTTCTACTGTACCATTATTGATTTCGTCATTCGTTGGTATAATATTTTGTCTCATATCGTTTATAGCCATTTTAATAATTACAATAAGTACATTGATATTTGATAATCCAGTAGATGGTTGGGCGTCTACTGTAACAATAATAATGTTCCTAGCGGGGATACAATTATTCTGTATTGGAATAGTTAGTCAATATTTATCGAAAATGTATTTAGAAATAAAAAACAGGCCAATATATATTGTAAAAGAAACAGAAAAAAACAAAAAATAGGAGAATTATTATGAAACAGAAAATAATCTCTTTTTTTCATAGAAAAGAGTTTTATACAGCGTTAATTGCTACTTTTATATTAGGGATAATTGCCCATGGTTTTGTCATGACTAATTATAATTTTAATCATGATTCTCTAACTTTTGCATTTAGTGAAGATTTTATATGGAAAATATCTCTAGGTAGATTTATGCAGCCTATAAGTAGTGTTATTAGAGGTAATATACATGTTCCCTGGTTAATAGGGATATTCAGTATGATCTATATCGCTTTAACAACATACCTATTAACTAAAATGTTTAAAATAACAAAAAAACTCTACATAATAGGAATATCAGGTATATTAGTAACAAATACAATTTTATCAATTACTAATGCCACTTATATGCATGAGGCAGATAGTTTTATGCTTTCGCTTTTGTTATCTGTACTAGCAGTGTACCTGTTTGATAAGAACAAGTTTTCTTTTCTTTTAAGTTCTGTATTTTTGATGATGAGCATTGGTTTATATCAAGCATATTTTCAAATTGCATTGCTTTTATTTATTATTATTATTTTCTTAAAAGCTTTAAAAAATAATCCTCTTAAAGAAATTATAAAATATTTTGGAAAAGTAGTATTAACTTTTATATTAGCATTCATACTTTACTATCTAATTCATAAATTAACTCTTGTTATTTTTGATATAACTATAATAGATTCGTACAACAGTGTAAATAATATATATTCTATAATTAATATAGGAATCTTTAGAGATTTATATGACTCAGTTATGAACAGTATGAGTTTCTACTTTCTAGGTGCAACATATAATTTTGGTATTACAACTATAATATATGCATTGTCCGCAGTAATGCTTTTACTGATTATAATCAGATTGATAATTAAGCATAAATTGACTAAGTCAAGTATCGTAGTAGTAATCATCTCTGCAATTGCCTTTATCTGTTCACTAAATATTATATATATACTATCAGGAGGATTTACTCATCATTTAATGGTTTATTCTATCTGTATGCCTCTTGTTTTGTTAATCATAGTCATCTCCAAAGAAAACAATAAAATATTACAAGGAATTGGTATCTTTGTTATTTTTGCGGTAATATACACTAATATAATTTATTCAAATCAATTATATCTAAAAAAAGATATTGAATATAACGCAACCCATGAATTATACTCGAGAATAGTATCTGATATAGAAGAAATAGAAGGCTATATTCCGAATCAAACACCTGTTGTATTTGCAGGACATTTTGACTATAATGATAATTATCAATATCTAGACTTATTCTCTCATATAAATGAGATGGGAACGATGGGAAAACAAAGTATTACATATAAGTATACTTATCAACAATGGAATGATTTTTTAGTTAATTCGCCATTGAATATTATTATTGATGATGATTTAATAATTACTGAAGAAGTTGTAGAAATGCCCCTTTATCCTTATCAAGGATCGATCAAAATAGTAAATGATACAGTAGTGGTGAAAATATCAAATGAAAATTATACTGGTTAAAACAAGGTCACACTTGTTTTTTTTTATCTTTTTCTATATAATATAACTACTTAAGGAAAGGTGACTAATATGAATAAAGTAACACAACAACACCAAAGAAATGAAGAACTTCTAAAAACATACCTAAATTATGCAAACTTTTACTTAGGAGAGGATAGTACTATCGTATTTGAAGATATAAAAGAATACGGAAAATATGATAACTTTTATCATATAACTCAAGTTAGTAAAGATGGAACAGTTAAGATATCTACTAATGCTATTCTTTCCGACAACTTAGTAAGGTTAGATAGTGTAATCTCAGAAGAGTTTGATCTAGGAGACATTAAATCAATAGAGATAACACAATCAAACTACGGATTTAGTTTAACTGATATTGCTATTGAAAATAAAGAAACTAATCAAAGAGAAGTAATATCTAAAGCTTTTTCAATATGTCGAGTAGAAAGAAATGCAAAAGGTGACTATGCTGACGTATTGAAAATAGCAGAAGTTGATAAAGATTTTACTTTATTAGGGAAATTAGAAGAAACGAAAAACAATACTTATACAAAAATGAATTAAAGGGAGGTAATTATGTTATTACCAAATCAAAAAGAAGCGGGAACTAGAGATATAAGAGATTATCAAAAAGTAACTTATCAAAGTGATGATACATTAAACAATAAATATTCAGGACTAACATATCATATTAAAACATATGGTTGTCAAATGAATGAGCATGATACAGAAAACATATCTGCCTTATTAGAAGAATTAGGAGTAACAAAAGAAAATGATTATGAAAAAGCAGACATTGTTTTATTAAATACATGTTCTATTAGAGAAAATGCTAATAATAAAGCATACGGAATGTTAGGAAGATTAAAACATTTAAAAGAAGAGAGAAAAGAAGTAATAATAGGTATATGTGGTTGTATGGCTCAAGAAGAAAGTGTCGCAAATGATCTATTAAATAAATATAAGTTTGTTAACTTTGTTTTTGGAACTCATAATTTAAATAGTTTACCTACATTATTAGACAAAAGTTTAGAAAATAAAACAAGAGAATTTGAAATATATTCAAGAGAACAAGATTTAATTGAAGGATTACCTGTTAAAAGAGAAAGTAAATATAAAGCTTATGTTAATATTATTTATGGCTGTGATAAGTTTTGTACATATTGTATAGTTCCGTTTACAAGAGGAAAACAACGTTCTCGTGGTAAAGAAGATATCTTAAAAGAAATTGATAATTTAATTAAAGAAGGATATCAAGAAGTAACACTACTAGGACAAAATGTTAATGCCTATGGAAAAGATTTATATGATGATTATTCAATGACAGAACTTCTAGAAGATATAGCAAAAACAAACATTCCTAGAATAAGATTTGTTACATCGCACCCATGGGATTTTGAAGATAAAATGATTGACGTAATAGGTAAATATGATAATATTATGCCAAGTATACATTTACCTCTACAAGCAGGAAGTAACAGAATTCTAAAATTAATGGGAAGACGTTATACCAAAGAAAGTTATTTAGAATTATTTCATAAACTAAAAAAAGCCAAAAACTGTGTTATCTCTACTGATATAATTGTAGGATTCCCTACTGAAACAGAAGAAGAATTTAATGACACAATGGAAGTGATAAAAGAATGTAAATTTGATAATGCCTTTACTTTTATTTATTCACCAAGAACTGGAACGCCAGCGGCCAAAATGGAAGATGATGTAGAAAAAGAAGTAAAAGAAGAAAGACTACAAGCCTTAAATAAAGAAGTAAATAAATATTTTAAAGAAAATAATGATAAATTATTAAATAAAGAAGTAGATGTATTAATTGAAGGAACGTCTGCTAAAAAAGAAGGCTACTTAGTTGGATATACTGATACTAATAAACTGATAAATGTTAAAGGTGACTCTTCTTTAATAGGAACAATCATAAAAGTGAAAATAACAAGTGCTAAAACATGGAGTTTAGATGGAGAGATAGTTTGAAAGAAGAAGTGTTGTTAAAAGTAGAAGAATTAGTTCAAACGTTAAAAGAAGAAGAAGATTATCAAAAATTTCTATTACTAGAAAACAAATTAAAAGATGATGTGAAATTTAGTGAACTTATGATTAAATTAAAAGAAATACAAAGAGAATTAGTTCACAATGAGTATAAAGGAATAAATGTAGATAAGAAACAACAAGAATATCAAAATCTACTAAATGATATGAATTTTAATCCAATCTACATAGAATATTTAAATAGTATAGATGAACTAGATTTAAAGTACCAACTAATTATTAAACAAATAGAAAAGTCAATTAAAGAGATTTAATTGTTTTTTTTAGGCACAAAATCTATTTCTTTGCATAAAGTAGATTGAGGAGTGATATAAATGGCAAACTATAAAGAAATTGTCACTAAAGCAGTAGTAGGTAAGGGAAAAAAGTTATTTACCACAGTTGATAGTGTTGAAGCAAATCCTGCTCCAACTACTATTTTAGGATGTTGGGTTATTAATCATCAATTTCAAGGGTTAAAACAACAAGATAAAATAATTTTATCAGGTAACTATGATGTTAATATTTGGTATTCATATGATAACGATACAAAAACAGACGTTATTAAAAAAACAAATAGTTATCAAGAAATAGTCAATGTTAGATTAAAAGAAGATATCCAAGGTAAAGAAGAAGTAATTGTTAGAAGTTTAAAACAACCAAACTGTACTAAAATAGACATAAGTGATAATAAAATAACTTATACAATTGAAAAAGAATTAGGAATTGAGTTAGTAGGAGATACAAAAGTTAAAATTGCAATTGATGAAGAAGAAGAACCATGGGAAGATATAATTGATACAACAACAATAGAACAATTAGATCAAAAAATAGAAGAGGAAGTAAAAGAAAATTTTATTGAAGAAACAGAAACAAACTAGTGTTAACCAAAAAAGGTTGACATTAGTTTTTCTTTTGTGTATAATGTAATAGACAAAGAAAAGGAGTGATATTAAATGGCAGTAAAAATTAGATTAACAAGAATGGGTAAAAAGAAACAACCAACTTACCGTATTGTAGCAACTGATGCTCGTCGTCCAAGAGATGGAGAATATTTAGAACAAATCGGTACTTACCAACCATGTGTTAAAGATAGTTCTAATGAAACAAAAATCAATGAAGAATTAGCTATTAAATGGATGCAAAATGGTGCAATTCCTTCAGATACAGTTCGTAGTTTATTCTCACAAGCTGGAATCATGAAAAAATATGCTGATATGAAACAAGGTAAATAATTATGGATTTAATAGAATTAACAAAAAGTATAATTGAAACTTTAGTTAAAGATAAAGAAGCACTAAGTGTTAAAGAATTTGAAGCTGAAGAAGAAAATACAATTCTAATTGAAGTAATGATATCGGAAACAGATATGGGACGTGTTATTGGTAAAGGTGGAAAAACGGCTAATGCTATTCGTACTTTAGTACAAGCAAGTAGCTATCTGCAAGATAACAAACGTGTAAAAATCAATATTGATCATTTTTAAGAAGCAAATTAGTGAAATGCTTCTTTTTTTTTATAAAAATATATATAAAATATGTAAAATGCTAGTAAAAAATAATATATATATGATATACTTTAAAGGAATAGAGTGTAAATATTCACTAAATAATTAAATAGGAGTACAAAATGACAAAAGATATTTTTAAAGACAAAGTGTTAATGATTACTGGAGGTACAGGTTCTTTCGGTAACAAAGTATTAGATATGTTTCTTAATACAAGTATAAAAGAAATCAGAATATTTTCAAGAGATGAAAAAAAACAAGATGACATGCGTAAAAAATATAATAATGAAAAATTAAAGTTTTTTATTGGTGATGTGAGAGATCAAGCAACAATAGATAACGCAATGAGTGGAGTAGATTATATCTTTCATGCAGCAGCATTAAAGCAAGTTCCATCTTGTGAATTCTTTCCAATTGAAGCAGCGAAAACTAATGTATTTGGTTCACATAATGTATTAGAATCAGCAGTGAAACATAAAGTTAAAAAAGTTGTATGTTTAAGTACAGATAAAGCAGCATATCCAATTAATGCAATGGGTATGAGTAAAGCGTTAATGGAAAAAACGATAGTAGCAAAAGCTAGAATGTTAGGAAACAATTCAGATACTACCATTTGTTTAACAAGATATGGAAATGTTATGGGATCTCGTGGTTCTGTAATTCCATTGTTTTATAAATTAATTCAAGAAGGAAAACCATTAACTTTAACAGATCCTAATATGACAAGATATATGATGACATTAGAAGATGCTGTAAAATTAGTTATGTTTGCATTTGAAAACGGAGAACAAGGAGACTTATTCGTTCAAAAAGCACCAGGGGCCACTGTTGATACATTAGCACAAGCAATAAAAGAACATAAAGATAGTGATGCTGAAATTAAAATAATTGGAGTAAGACATGGAGAAAAAGATCACGAAGTATTAGTAACACGTGAGGAAATGTCGAAAGCTATTGATATGGGAGATTATTATAAAGTTACAATGGATGATCGTAATTTAAATTATGATAATTACTATGAAAAAGGTACAAAAGAGAAAAAAGAATATCAATCATATACATCTAGTAACACAAATCAATTAGATGTAAGTGGAATGGTAGAGTTATTAAAGCGTATGGGTGAAGTTGAATAAATTAGTAATTACAATATATAAAAGATAACATCAATCACAGTGTTATCTTTTATACAGTGAAAAGAGGTACAAAATGAAAGTATTACAAGTAAATAGTATAGATTATATTGGGAATATATTTAATGGTTATGATTATAGTGTTAAAGCCAATGAAAAAAAAGAAGTAACATCTGAAATGATTGTAATAAACAGGAAAAAAACAGATGAGTTTATGCATGAAATAACACAAAACAGTGTACAAGCGGATATGTCTCATCACTTATTTCAAACAGAAAGTGAAATTCTGTCATCAATAGGTAATTTATCTATTACGTCATCGTTTTTGTATGACAGTGACATTTATAAACAATCAGATATTATTCATTATCATCACTTACATAATACACATTTAAGTTTACAAAAATGGAAAGAAAAAGTGAAATCTAAACCAAGTGTAATTACTTTTCATGATCCGTGGTATATGACAGGAAGATGTGTTCATCCAGAAGAATGTCAACAATGGAAAAAAGGATGTAAAAAGTGTCCTGATAACTCTACATTATTTGAATTACCATTTTCAACATGTGATAGTCTATGGAAACAGAAAAAAGAAATATATCAAGATCTAGATTTAGATATAATAGTGGCATCACCATTTATGAAGAAAATGATTGAAGACAGTGATCTTTTTCAAAATAAAACAATACATGTTGTACCATTTGGAATTGATATTAAACAGTTTGATTTTGATATTACCAAACAAGAAGCAAGGGAATTGTTATCTATACCAGAAGATCATACCGTACTGTTTTTTAGAGAACAAAAAGAATTAAAAGGAACTGAATACATTGTTGAAGCATTAAAACAATTAAAAACAACTAAAAAAATAACTTTACTAACGAATGGTGGTTTAGGTCTGCTAGACGAAATTGCAGATCAATATAATATTGTAGAATTAGGACCAATACCATACGATAAAACGTTATTAGCATTTAATGCATGTGATATTTTTCTAATGCCATCAAAAGGGGAAAGTTTTGGAATGATGGCTATAGAAGCTATGGCAGCAAGTAAACCAGTAGTGGTATTTGATAATACATCGTTACCAGAAGTATCTTTCGCACCAGAATGTGGAATTTTAGTAAAAAATAAAGATTCGAAAGATTTGCTAGAAAAGATCGATTGGATTATAAATAATGAAGAAGAACAAATCAAAAGAGGGAAATTGGGACGACAACTAGTAGAAAAGCATTATCTGATAGATTCATATGTCAAAAAAATAACAGAAATATATCATAAAGCTTACAATCGTCAAAAATATAAGTTGAATTTAGAAGAAAAAGAAGCAGAGACCAATGTAGAAATAAAATACAATAGTAAAAATATAAAAAATGCTTCGTACAAATTAAAAACGATTTTCAAAAGATATTTTCCTTATGATGAATTACCGACTTTTTTAACTCATACTAATGATAAATATTTACTAGAAGAAACAATTAATTTTGCAGATGCTGAAGTATCAAAACTATTTGAATTATTTAATAATGATTTTTATGAAAGAAGTAAAAAGTTAACTAAAAAAACAATGAAAAAGTATGTAGTAGGCAATCCATTAGTAACGATTGTAATACCAGTTTATAATGGTTCTAATTATGTGAAAGAAGCTATTAATAGTGCTCTAAATCAAACATATAAAAACATAGAAATAATTGTTGTAAATGATGGTAGTAATGATAATGGGAAAACTAGTAAAACATTAAAAAAACTGGTGAAAAAACATCCTGAAATCAAATACTATGAAAAGGAAAATGGTGGTGTATCAACAGCATTAAATGTTGCCTTAGAAAATATGAATGGTGAATATTTTTCTTGGTTAAGTCACGATGATAAATATTATCCAACAAAAATAGAAGAACAAATCAAAAAAATCTTAACACTACCAAAAAACACAATTTTATATTCTGATTATAGTCTAATGGATGAAAAATCAAATATTTATTTAACCGTCAAACTTAATCACGAAGAATTAATGAAAAAAATGGAATATGCCTTATATAGAGGGTGTTTCAATGGTATAACAACTTTGATTCCAGTAGAAGCTTTTATTAAATATAAAGGATTCAATGAAAATCAAAGATGCGTTCAAGATTATGATAAATGGTATGATATGATGAAAACGTATAATTTTGTTCATATGGATATTCCCTTAGGAATAACTAGAATTCATAGTCAACAAGTCACTAATACAAATCCTAAAGTGATAACAGAAGGTAATGAATTATGGACTAGAATGGTTTCAGAAATTTCAGAAGAAAAAATGATAGAGTTAGAAGGAAGTGTCCTTTCGTTTAAAGAAAAAATGATTGAATTTTTAAAAGAAACACCTTATGATAAAACGCGAAAATATTTAGAAAAAGAAGTAGTTCCACTTTTAAAAGAAGAATCTAAAATGATTGACCAAATTAAAATAAGTATCATAATAAATTACGTAGATGATAAAAAAATGATGATGCAAACACTTGATTCAATTTCAAAACAAACACATCAAAATTATGAAATTATATTAATTACAAAAGAAAAAAACAATCAAGACAATATTAAAAAACTAATTAGTAAATATAAAATACAAGTTGTAGAACACATAGATATAAAAGAGATGATAGAAAAATTATTGAAAATTGCTACAGGTAAGTATATATGTTTCTATAAACATCATGAAAATTTACAACAAAACAAAGTAAGAAAACAATTAATTGAGTTAGAGAGATCAAATAAAGAGTTGTTATTATCTGATATAATGTTTTCTAATTGTAAAACAAAAATTGATTTTATAGATAAAGTTACTAAAAATCAATCGTTTGATAAATCTAGTATGATGATAAAAAAAGCTTTTCTTGCTAACAACGCTATAAATCATTATGACAATGATATTATCTTTTGTTTAGAAATATTGAAAAATATAGATTTTCCAATACACTTTGAAGATAAAAGCGAAGAAATATTGAATCTTCAAAGTAATATTCCAAAAATTGAAACTGTAACACAAGTACTAAAGTATTTTCTTAATGACCCATATTATTGTAAATATGATAATCAAATAGCATATTTAAGTAAAAAGATATATGAAAAAAGTTCTATTTATCAAGAAACTAAAATTCACTATCGACCAATTAGTATGGTGAAATATATTAAAGATAATGGGATAATATATATTATGAAAAAAACTTATAATAAAACCCCAATGGTAGTAAGAAATAAAACTAATAAAATATTAAGGCCAACGTATCAGTGGTTAAGAAAGGTGAAAAATGCAATCAAAAAGTAAAGTAACAATTGTTATACCGGTTTATAATGGTGAAGATTACATAAGAGAAGCGATAGACAGTGCTTTAAATCAAGATTATTCTAACTGTGAAATTATAGTTGTCAATGATGGTTCAAAAGATAATACTGAGAAAATTTGTAAAAGTTATGGTAAAAAAATCAAATATTTTGCCAAGGAAAATGGGGGAGTATCTTCCGCTCTAAATGTTGCTATAAAACATATGACTGGAGATTACTTTTCTTGGCTATCACATGATGACTTATATGACAGTAACAAAATATCAAAACAAATGAAAATAATAAATAAAAGAGATGATGTTATTATATTTGGAGACTATCGTTTTATCAATACGAGAAGTGAATATATTGGTGAACAAAAGATTGATATAAAAACTTCTAATAAAAGATATGATCCGGTATTATATGGACAAATAAATGGAATTACGTTACTTATTCCAAAGAAAGCAATTGATTTAGCAGGAAAATTCAATGAAACACTACGTTGCACTCAAGATTACGACATGTGGTTTAGAATGGAAAAAAAAGGTTTTAAATATGTTCATGTAACTGACATATTAACTTCTACAAGGCTACATCCAGGTCAAGATACTAATAAAAATCCAGCTGTTTATACTGAAGGGATTGATTTATGGACAGATATAATTAAATATTATGCAAAATTAGAAGAGAACAAAAATTTTAATTATTATGAGGTAGCTGCTAAACAAATGCAAATTATGGGACTTGATAAAGTAGTTATCTATTGTTTAGAACAATGTCAAAAATATAATCCGGAAAAAACCAATATTTTAAAGAAAGAACTAGTTAAAATTACTAAAAATTTAAATCCTAATGTCTTGAAGAGAACAATCAGATATATGAAAAAAAATGGATTAAAAAGAACTTTTAAGAGAATTGTAAAAAAATAGTAAAAGAAGTAAATACTTCTTTTTTTTTATGTTATAATGAAAAAGAATAGGAGTACGAAATGAAGAAGTTAATAGGACTGTTAATAGTGATACTAGGAACAATAGGATATATAGTAATAGAGCCTCAATTAGAAGAAAGTTATGCTGTACCAGAACAAAAAGAACAAACTCAAGAAGTAATAAATACAACAGATGATCAAATAACAATACATTTCTTAGATGTAGATCAAGCTGATGCGATTGTCATAGAATTAATAGATAATGAAGTAATGGTTATTGATGCAGGAGAGGCTCATGACAGTGATACTGTTATAAATTATTTACAAGATTTAAATTATACAAACATTGATTATTTAGTAGGTACTCATCCCCATGCAGATCACATAGGTGGACTAGAAGATGTTATAAACAATTTTACAGTAGAAAAGATATATATGCCTAAAGTAACCACTGATACTAAGACATATGAAAATTTGTTAACAACAATAAGTAATCATAATTTAAAAATAACAACAGCAAAAAATGATACTATTATTATAGAAGAAGACAACTATAAAATAGAAATATTAGGTCCTATCCAAGAATACAATGATCTAAATAACAATTCCGCAGTTATAAAAATAACTTACTATAACAACAGTTTCTTATTTATGGGAGATGCTGAAAAAGAAAGTGAAGAAGATTTACTTAATAGTGGATATGATTTGGATGTTGATATAGTAAAAGTAGGACATCATGGTAGTGATACTTCATCAACCTTAGAGTTTATCAGTGCAACAACACCAGAATATGCTATAATATCAGTAGGAGAAAATAACACCTACAATTTACCAAAACAAGATGTAATACTTAATTGGGAAAATATAGGAACAAAAGTATTTCGTACTGATTTGGATGGAAATGTTGTTATTAGTAGTGATGGAACAACGTTGAGAGTAGAGGAATAGTAATGAAAGTGGTAATTGATCGTTTTGAAGGAAAATATGCTATTGTTGAAACTAATAACAAAGAGTTTTATCACCTTGAAAAACAACTCTTAGAAAGTGCTAGTGAAGGAGATATTATAGAAATAAAAGTATTAACTAAAGAAACAAAAGAACGGAAGAAAAAAATCGATGAGTTAGTTAACACTTTATTTGAATAAAGGAGAGTAGTATGATTGTAAAAAAAATACCACATCATCTAGGAATAATAATGGATGGTAATGGAAGATGGGCACAGAACAAAATGATGCCAAGAAGTTTTGGTCACAAAAAAGGTGCAGAGAATCTTGAAAAGCTAACTACTTATATATTTGAAAGAGGAATCAAGGTATTTAGTATATATGCTTTTTCAACAGAAAATTTCAAAAGAGAAAAAAAAGAAGTAGATTATTTAATGAATCTATTTACTAAATATTTTAAAGATATTATTCCCACTTGCTTAGAAAAAGATATAAAAGTAGTGTTTTCAGGAAGAAAAGAAAATTTAAAAGAAGACTTAATTAAAGTTATGAATAATGCTGAGAAACAAACCAAAAACAACAAAAGAGGCATCTTCAATGTTTGTCTAAATTATGGTAGTCAGTATGAAATAGTAGATGCTGTAAAAAAGATAGTTGCAACAGGTAAAAATGTGGATGATTTAACACCGGAAGAGTTTAATAAATATTTATATAATAACCTACCACCACTTGATCTGATTATTAGAACTAGTAGGGAACAAAGATTAAGTAATTTTATGATGTACCAAGCCAGTTATGCAGAATTTTATTTTCCAGAAACTCACTTCCCAGATTTCAATAAAAAAGAATTAGATAAAGCCATTGATGAATATAACAACAGAGATAGGAGATTTGGTAATACAACCAAAAAGTAATATGAAAGCAGTAAAAGAAAAACTAAATAAAATATTGATCAACAAAGAAACTAATCAAGTAAAAATTCTAACTATCGGGTTAGAATATTTTGCTCTATTAATATCTTTTATATATATACCATTTCTATTCTTTTTCTTAGCACCAGAAGGAACAACCATTGATAGTATTAATGTTTTATATATAATTTCTGGAAGTGTTATTTTAAGTTCAATATGGTTGCTAAAAAATAGGATATTAAAGAAAATTATTTATACAGTATTATATTTATGGTTTTTACTATACACAATAATTCAATATATATATGAAACTATTTTAGATAAATACTTTACATTATTTGATATTTATAACTTATCAGAAGGAACATCATTTATAGAAACTATCGTGCCTTCTTTAACATTTACTTTGATTTTAGGAATTATCCTAGGCGGTATTTTATATCTTATAACTATGAAATTAATTACTATAGTAGGCAAAAACCAAAGACCCTTTCCCATTCTTTATCGTTTGAGTTTTCTACTAATATTTATTTCAATTATGATTGTAACAGACTTAAATGCTAATGATCAATTATATCAAGAACACTTAAAAGCTGATGTAGAAAAAAATACCTTTACGGAAGAACAAACAAGATATGAAAAAGTTCTTAATTTTAGTGATACCAAAACAATAGTACCAACAATTTCTATTTATAAATATTTTTTCTTAGATTTTACACAGTTTGCTTCTTCTTTTATTACACCTAACAATAGTTTAGAAAACATAGATTATCAATTAGAAAAATTACTAAAAGAAACAGAAGTAAATGACTATACAGGCATATATGAAGGAGATAACTTAGTTTTCATTCTTCTAGAAAGTATTGATACATGGATAATAGATGAAGATACAATGCCAACACTTAATAATATGATGAAAACAGGAATGAATTTTACTAATCACTATACAGAAGTTTATAGTGGTGGTTCAACACAAAGTACTGAGTTTGCTGCCAATACAGGTTTTTATGTACCATTAAAGTACAATGTATATGATAGTATAGATAATAATTATAAATATTCACTACCTAATCTCTTTAATGAAGACGGGTATAATACTTATTCCCTACATGCTAATGAAGGAAGTTTCTATAATAGAGAAGATTTTCATCAAAGTTGGGGATATAAAAATACTAATTTTTTATATGATGAAGGATATTCATTAGATTATTTCAACGACACTAAATTATTAGAAGAAGATGTATATGATTTATATATAGACCAAGAAGAAAAGTTCATGACATCCATTATTACTTACAGTGGCCATGGTCCATATATTAATAACAGTTATTGTCCTGTAGAACTAAATGAGGAAGAATGCTATCGATATGTTGCTAAAATAACAGATGATTATTTAAAAGGATTGATAGAAAGATTAGAACAAGATAATATGTTGGATAACACAACATTTGTCATGTATGGAGATCATTATTCCTATTTATATCAAGATAAAGATTATATTTATTCCAAAAAAGTAGATAATATAGAAACAACAGCTTATCAAATACATAACATACCTTTTGTAATTTGGAATAATCACATGGAACCCATAGAATTTACAGGATACACCGGAACAACTGATATCCTACCTACAGTAGCTAATCTTTTTGGGTTAAACTATGATGCCAATTATTATATAGGAGATGATGTTTTTAGTAATAATTATAAAGATTATCTACTATTTGGAGATTTGTATTTTATTGGGAATGACAAAAGTTATTATAATGAAGTTGTTGACCGATTAGAGTTAAATGATGATATAATAAAAACAAATTACTTTTTATATAGATAGGAGAAAATATGAAAAAAATCTTAATATTATATAAACGTTATGAAGAAATAATAAACTATTTAATTGTAGGAGGGTTAACAACCATAGTAGGAGTAGGAACGTATTACCTATTTGTTAACACCTTCTTGGAAGCTAGTAGTCCTCTAGAGTTACAAATAGCAAATGTATTATCATGGATATGTGCAGTAGCATTTGCCTATTTTACTAATCGTATTTTTGTTTTTAAAAGTAAAAATAAAAACTATTTAAAAGAAGTACTAACCTTTGTCACTTCAAGAATTACAACACTTTTATCAGATATGTTAATAATGTTTGTATTAGTATCGGTTATAGTAATAGATGATTTAATTGCTAAAATTATTTCACAAGTAGTAGTTATAGTTTTAAATTATATTTTAAGCAAAATATTTGTCTTTAAAAAATAAATAATTACCATTAATTAACAGTTGTAATTAAGACAAAGTATGATAAACTAATATTGGGAAGCATCTAGAATCATACCTAGAGCTTACTGGTATTTTTGGGTAAGATTCACTTCAAGTATTGAAGCGAATCTTTTTTTATTAAATAATCCTAACTTAATAGGTAATTAATAAAATAATAATATGTACTAATGCAAAGATTAGAAAATTTTTCTTAGACATATTACCACCTCCTCAATAAGCCGAAACCTCCTGAGTACCAGTAGTCTAGTTCTAAATGCTTCTAATATATTATTTACAAAAAGTTAAAAAAAGTGTTCACAAATTAATTTATATAGGTCTTTTGCTTGTTAAAGTTTTTTTTTTATATTATAATAAATATATAATCGTTGGAGGAAAATATGAAAAAAAGAGTAATAAGTGCTTTAGTCTTAACTATAATTATTATACCTTTAATTTTAATTGGCGGAATTCCTTTTATAGTGGGTATAACTGCAATAGGAGTAGTAGGACTACATGAATTATTAATTACTAGAGAAACAAAGAAAAAATTCCCTTTAATAATGAAGCTAATAGCTTATCTTTTTACTGCTATGTGGATATTAAATAGTGCTGGTGTTAACACATTCATATTATCAATAGAGTATTATATGTTAGCATTACTAATGGTTGTTTTTATTTCCCCAATGGTCTTTTATAACAATCAAGAAAAATATAATTTAAACGATGCTTGGTATTTAATTGGTAGTATAACATTTATATCACTAGTGTTTAATGCCTTAATTATTACTAGAAATATGGGAGTAGAATATTTATTATATATTATCTTAATTGCTACTGCCACTGATATATTTGCCCTTTATACAGGTAAATATATTGGTGTTCATAAGTTATCTAGTATTTCGCCTAAAAAGACTATTGAAGGTTTAATAGGAGGAGTCTTAATGGCGACATTTATTGCCAGTTTATTTTGGTATACTGTTATAGATCCAACTAGTTCCTTTATTGTAATACCTCTAACTCTAGGTTTAGCAGTTGCAGGACAAGTCAGTGACTTAACATTCTCTGCTATTAAAAGAAAATATAAAAAGAAAGATTTTGCTAATCTAATACCAGGACACGGAGGAATACTTGATCGACTAGACAGTCTATTCTTTATTATTCTCCTGTTCTCATTAGTGTACGCGTTTTAGGTGCTATATGCGGGGGTTTAAAAAAGTATCGTTAGATACCTTTAGAAAAGACGTAAGTTTAAATAATGTTGAAGATGTGTATAATAATATAAACATTCCTAAAAGACATTCAAGATGTGCTTGTGGTTATGACATAGAAACACCATATAGATTTACAATTAAACCAAATGAAATAATAAAGATACCTACTGGAATAAAGGTTTATTTTGAAGAAGATGAAATGTTTAGTTTATATGTTAGAAGTAGTATTGGTTTTAAACATAATATTAGACTTGTAAATCAAGTGGGTATTTTTGAATCGGATTATTATAATAATGAAACTAACGAAGGACAAATATATTTTAAAATACAAAATCATGGTGAAAAAGAAGTTACTTTTGAAGCTAATGAAAGAATAGTACAAGGAGTATTCACTAAGTTTTTGACTGTAGATAATGATGTTGCTACAAAGGTAAGAAAAGGTGGTATGGGAAGTACTAACAAGGAGGAAGAATGTTAACATTAATTTTATTTGTATTAATATTAGGAGTTATAATTTTTGTTCATGAACTTGGACATTTTATTATGGCGAAAAGAGCAGGTATTTACGTTCATGAATTTGCTTTAGGGATGGGTCCTAAAGTATGGAGTAAAAAAGGAAAAGATGGAGAAACAACCTATAGCTTAAGAGCAATTCCTATTGGAGGTTTTTGTGCCCTAGCAGGTGAAGGTGGCGAAATGGACGAGGAATTACCTAAAGATCGTCTATTACAAAATAAAACTGTTTGGCAAAGATTTCTTACAATGGTTTTTGGTGCTTTAAACAACTTTATTTTAGCAATACTAATTTTACTAGCAATTGGTTTCATTTGGGGAGCACCAGACTTAACACCAATTATAGATGAAATACCAACCGATTCATCAGCTTTTCAAGCAGGTATGGAAGTTGGAGATAAAATTATAAGTATCAACGGTAATAAAACAGATACTATAGATGATGTTATGTTATATCTAACACTTGCAGATAAAGAAACAGTAACATCAATAGATGTAATCAAAGCAGATAAAACAGAAAAAACCTATAATATTAAACCACAAATTCAAGAAACGGATGGACAAGAGCATTATGTTTACGGATTAAGTTTAGAAAAAGAATCAAGATATGGCTTTGTTGAAACAATCGAATATGCTGTAGTACAAACAGGTTCATTATTTAAACAAATGTTTATTACATTAGGAAGTTTATTCACAGGAGGACTACAAGTAAGTCAGTTATCAGGTCCTGTTGGAATATTCTCAATTGTAGGAGACTCAGCTCAAGGAGGATTTGTTAATATCCTTTATTTAACTGCTTTGTTAAGTATTAATGTTGGATTCATTAACTTATTACCATTCCCAGCTTTTGATGGAGGAAGAATCTTATTCTTAGTTATTGAAAAAATAAAAGGAAAACCAATAAAAGCAGAAACAGAAAATATTATTCATAATATTGGGTTCTTTCTACTAATGGGCTTGATGATTTATATAACTATAAACGATGTATTTAGATTATTTTAGCTAAAGGATATTAATTTATCCTTTTTTTTTGTATAATATAAACAGAGGTGAATTCAATGATCGCAGAAGTATTAGTACAAATAAATGCCTTTAGTGTTGATAAAGTATTTGATTATATAATACCATCTCACCTAACAGAAAATATAACAGTAGGAAAAAGAGTCGTCGTACCATTTGGAAGTCAAACAATAGAAGGGTTTATTTTAAAGATAAAAAATAAAAGTAAAGAAGAACTAAAAGAAATAATATCAGTCGTAGATGAAGATATCGTCTTAAATAAAGAACTATTAGAACTAGGTAAATATTTAAAAGAAAAAACTCTAGCTAATTTAATCAACTGTTATCAAGCTATGCTACCAAAAGCTCTAAAAGCAAAATACGGAAAAACAGTTAATAAAAAATATGAAACATATGTTGTTTTAAAAGAAGAAGATTATTTTGACATAAAACTACTACCTAAACAAGAAGAAATAATCAAACTATTAAAAAGAGATAAAAAAATTCTAAAAAAGAAATTAGTAGATATCTCATTAAGTGCCTTAAAAACATTACATAAAAAAGAACTAATATCTTTTGTTGAACAAGAAGTTTATCGTTATCAAAAAGATATTACTAAGAAAGAAATATTCCCATTAACTAATGATCAACAAACAGTAGTTAATCAAGTAGAAAAATCATTTAGTAACACTAAAACTTTCCTTTTACATGGAGTAACTGGTAGTGGTAAGACAGAAGTTTATATGGAACTTATCGATAAAGTTATAAAAAAAGGTAAAACAGCGATTATGTTAGTTCCTGAAATAACATTAACATCACAGATGATAGATCGTTTTCAAAGTCGTTTCGGTAATTCGATTGCAGTTCTCCACAGTGGATTATCAGATGGAGAAAAATATGATGAGTGGCGTAAGATAAATAAAAAAGAAGTTAATATTGTAATAGGTGCTAGAAGCGCAATCTTTGCTCCACTAGAAAAAATAGGAATAATCATTGTAGATGAAATGCACACAACTAGTTATAAGCAAGATAATAATCCCAAGTATGATGCGATTGAAGTTGCGATTAAAAGAAGTGAAACTCATAAATGTCCAGTTGTATTAGGAAGCGCAACACCAACATTAGAATCATATGCCAGAGCCCAAAAAGGAGTATATGACTTACTAGAACTGCCTAATAGAATTAATAACAAACAACTACCTAAAGTAGAAATAATTAATATGGAAACAGAAGTTAAAAAAGGTAATTTCATTTTTTCAGAGAAACTAAAGCAAGAAATAAGAACCAAAATAGAAAAAGAAGAACAAGTAATATTATTACTTAATAGAAGAGGTTACTCATCATTTGTCAGTTGTCAAAATTGTGGTGAAGTCGAAAAATGTCCTAATTGTGATATATCTCTAACTTATCATAAAAGTACTAATATGTTGAGGTGTCACTACTGTGGATATGCCAAAAATTTAGTAGATACCTGTTCACATTGTCATGAAGTTGCACTTACAACCTTAGGGACAGGAACAGAAAAAGTAGAAGAAGAACTACATAATATTTTCCCGAGAGCTAAAGTTCTAAGAATGGATTATGATACAACTTCTACTAAAGGATCACACGAAAAAATAATAAATGCTTTTCAAAATAGAGAATACGATATATTACTAGGAACACAAATGGTTGCAAAAGGATTAGATTTTCCTTATGTAACATTAGTAGGAGTAATAAATGCCGACACAAGTCTAAATATTCCAGATTTTAGAAGTAGTGAATACACTTATCAATTATTAGATCAAGTAAGTGGAAGAAGTGGAAGAAGTCACTTAGAAGGAAAAGTAATAATACAAACCTACAATCCTGATCACTATGCTATTGAATATGTTAAGAACCATGATTACATAGGATTTTATCAAGAAGAGATGAAACTAAGACAACAACTAAAATATTCACCTTATTACTACTTAACTTATATCAAAATAATAAGTCCTGATTACACAAATGCATCTAAAGCAGCGACAGAAATAAAAAAACATTTAAGTAGATATCTAACTAATTCCATAATACTAGGACCATCAACTTGTAGTGTTTTTAGAATTAAAAACAATTATCGCTTTGGTATTATAATAAAGTATAAAAAAGAAGATAACTTATATGAAGTTCTAAAAAAAATAAAAGAACATTATCATACAAAGAATAAAGTAACAATAGATATAGATTTTAATCCAAATCAATTATAAAAAAAGAGTAGTTAAAACTATTCTTTTTTGGTATAATACATATAGGGTGAGAAGAATGAAATTGAAGGGTAAAGTTGCAATCATTACTGGTGGTGCGATGGGTAATGGTTTAGGAATTGTAAAAGTTTTTTTAAGACATGGTGCCGATGTAATAATAGTAGACTATTCTGATAAATTAAATGATGTCTTACAAGAATTAAAAAGTCCTAATGCCTTAGGTTACAAAGCAGATATTAGAGATAGTGAAATGTTAGATTTAATCGTTAAAGATGTTATCTCTAAGAAAGGTAAAGTAGATATTTTAGTCAATAATGCAGGAGTAGCTAAATTAGAAAAATTTGAAGAAATGAGTACTGATGTTAGAGATTATCACTTTGATATTAATATAAAAGGAACATGGAATATAACTAAAGCTGTTATTCCTTATATGAAAGAACAAAAGTATGGGAAAATAGTAAATCTTTCTAGTGTGACAGGACCATTAGTAGCAGACACAGGAGAAGTAGCATATGCCACAACTAAAGCAGCACTTATAGGTTTTACTAAAGCCTTAGCAATAGAAATGGTTGATTATAATATAAATGTAAATGCCATAATGCCAGGTTATATTATGACACCAATGGTTGAATCAATAGCGAAAGATAGTGATGCTTCTAATCCAGATAGTATTATAAAAGGAATAGCAAATGGTATACCAATGAAAAGACTAGGTACTATCGAAGAATTAGGCGAACTAGCCGCTTTCCTAGCAAGTGAAGAATCTAATTATATAACAGGTCAACAAATAGTAATAGATGGTGGAGCAACTCTACCAGAAACAAAATCAGTAGGAGTATAGATATGGGTTTATTTAACAAAAAGAAAAAAGAAGAAGAAAAGAAAGATCCAATGTTTTCGCCAAGAACGAAAGGACTAGCATTTTTTGCTTTTTATGGGTTCTTTTTTGCATTCTTTATAATGTATACAGGATCATTATCAAGTCAAGTAGAAGAACAAGAAGATAAAGTAGAAATACCTTCATATTCAATTGAACAGATAAATGAGGGAAATCATAAGTATAAATATACATTAATAGAAGATAATATAACAACAATAATAGAAGGTGAAAGAAACTTAGCGAAGCAACAATATACAAAGTCAAGTAATGAAATAGTAGAAACATATTTTGATAATAATGGAACTATATTAATAAAGAGTGAAGAATGGGAGTTATATCAGGAACAACCAATTCCTTATGTAGAGTTCACTGATATAAAAACAATTAATCAATTGATTAAAAACAGTACCTTTATAGCAAAAACAGAGTTTGCTAATCAAGAAGAAACATTAGAGTATCACATTAGTACAACGACATTAGTAGAAATATTAGAAGATGAGCAAATAGATCTAGCAGATGAACCTAATATTATAAAATTATATATTAAAGATGATGAAGTATACAAAGTAGAATTAAATATTAGTAGTTATACTAAATATAAAGAAACAAGTGATCAAACAACTTATACTTTAGAATACAGTGAGTTTAATACAGTAGAAGAATTAACTCAAGAATAAAGGTGACTTATGGAAAAGAGTAATAAGAAGAAATTATATATGATACTAGCAATACTAGGAGGTATACTTTTATTAGGAGGAACTTCTTATGCAGTATTAACTTTAGTATTAAGTGGAGATGTTGCTAATAAGTTAGTATTAG
>CAYJHI010000015.1:0-25653 GCA_964370085.1 uncultured Muribaculaceae bacterium
GTTTCCATTTCTAAAGTAAGCATACCAATATTAGTTAAATATCCATTACCAAATAATTTATACATCATTGAATCTTGTAATTCATAAAGTTTGTGATGATAAATTAACTGTTGATTACGATAATCTACACTAGACAATTTATGTTCATTCGAATAATCATATAAATAATCTAATGCTGCTTTTTGTTCTTTATTAAAATATCTTATACTTAACTCTTCATTTTCATATTGTTCTTTTGCTTTAATTAAGTCTAGTGCAATATAAATTGGTGGTCCTGTTGGATCTTCTGGATTAATATTATCTAGTTCATTCAATTGATCTCTTCTTGCTAAAGTTGAAGATCCTAATGTTACTACAACAACGACTAATATTAGTAGACCAGCGATTGAGCTAATAATTATTTTTATATTTTTCTTTTTAAATATATAACCTAACGCAGTGAAAATAACAAATAATGTTCCTATGATTGCAACACCATAAAGTCCTGTTCTATTACCAATTATCATTGTTAAATAGACTACTATAGAACCTACTATAATAATATTAGGAATAAGCCACTTTTTATTTTTGATTTTTACTATGTAAGGTAAAATAATTGTTAGTGATAATAACAGAATAGCTGCTACTGCACCTCCTGTATTAAACCATCCCTTTTCTCCTATTCCTTCAAGATAAGTGGTTGCTGATGTTCCAGTAGCAATTGCTAAATAGATACTTCCAATATAAACTGCACTATAAATAATCATAATCAGTGGCAATTTGTTTTTGGCAACTTTTTTAAAGACATAAATAAATAAAAATAAAGTGAATATTAAATATGTATAATTCATTAAATAACTTAATTCATAGATTAATCCTCCATACGAAGATCCTCCCATTGCATAAGTATATGATAGAAAATGAATTAGTGAATATCCTGCATATCCAATTGCTCCAACAACGAAAGGAAAACGTAATTGTTTATCTTTGAAATAAATCATAATTAATAAAACAATTGGTATAATTGGTCTTGTAAATGTTGATAAAGAAAAATCGCCAATGTGTGTTTGTGCTGCTAAAATATCTAGTATTGGACTAAGTAATATAAAGAAATATAGAAGATTTTGATAAGTGAAATATTTTAAAACTTTATGCTTACTATACTTACTTTCTTGTTCAACAACCTTCTTTTCTTTAGGTTTAACAATTATAGGCTTTTCTACCTTTTTCTTAGCAACTGCTTTTTTCTTAGGTGTTTTTTTCTTTGAAGTAAATAAATTAGTTAAGAACAAATATGGTTTGCTGCCAACAAAAATATTTGTTTTTACTTTGGGTTTTGTTACTTCTTTTGACTTAATAACTTCTTTGCCCTTTTTAGGTGTTTTTGTTTTTACTGAAGTTCCTTTGATGGATATTTTTTTTAGATTAAATCTTTTTTCTTTAAATAAAATAGTGCTATTAATATAAAAGAAGTAATTCATATGTTTAAAATATATATTTCTTTTACTCTTTTCTTTTAAATAACTATTTTTTTTCCATTCTGGGAATTTATTGTTTAATAATTTCCATCCTTCTTCTAAGACTTCTTTTCTGACTTTTTTATCTTTAATATTTGAACTTCTTTTATAAGAACTTCCTAGTATAAATGATATAAATCTATATTCTAATTCAGCCTTATATTTTTTTAATAATTTCTTTTCTTTATAATAATCATATGTTTGATTTAAAACATCATATATTTCTCTTACTTTTATATTTTGAGTATTTGAAATAGAATCTGTTCTTTGAATGTAATGAAGAAATGGTTTTCTTATAGTTGAAATCTTTTTAACAAAAGGCGCATACTGATAAGTAAATAAGATATCTTCATATCTTAAATCAACTGCAAACTCTGCTTTTGTTTTGTTGATAAAAGTTCTTTTGTATATTTTATTCCATGCGACAACACGAATATTTTTTATTATATCTTTAGCATTTTTATAATCATTTCCCGTGTCTATTATTTTTTTTGATGGATATTCCCAAATAAAGTCGAATTCTACGATTTCTGCATCATCTTCTTTCGCTTTATTATATGCTTCTTCTAAAGTATTATTATCAATATAATCATCACTGTCTAAAAAGTATAAATATTCTCCTCTAGCTTTTTTCATACCTTGGTTACGAGCGTTACCTAATCCACCATTTTTCTTTAGAATTAAACTATTTATAATCTTAGAATTTTTCTTTTCATAACTTTTAATTTTCTTCTTAGTATCATCTGTACTTCCATCATCTACTAAAATTATTTCTATATCCTTTAGTGTTTGTTTTAATAAACTTTCAATACTTTTGTCCATATAATTACTTGCATTATAACAAGGGACAATTACACTTACTTTTATGTTGTTTTTTTTCATCTGTTCACCTACTTAATAATAAATCGTTTATAATAAAATTTCTTTAATTTTTGTTTTATATTATCACTGCATAAATAATTAGTAATATTCATTTGTTTTAGTTTTTGTAAATATTTTGCTTTATCTTTTCCAATCAAATTATTTATTTGTAATATGAGTGTATTGGCAATATAACTAGAAAAATATTTTTTTGTATCTTCTGTTAGTTTTTCTTTTTTTATGAACTTCAAATGGTTTTTAGAGTGATATAACAAGTCTTGTATATTTCTTTTCTTTTTTTGATAATCTCCGCGAACAATACTATTTTCTGTTTGAACATAGTAGTAATAATTATCACTCAGTGATATAACTTTACTAGCTTTAATTAGAATAATGGGGGTTATAGCATAATCTTCATGATTATATCCAACTGGATAAGTAAATTTGTTTTTTGTGAAAAAGGATCTTTTATATAGATACCCTACTGGTGTATCAAAAGTTATTTTGTTTTTAATATATGTGTTAATTAGATTTTCTCCTGTTGTTACCAATGTATCTAATTTACGATATTCTCCTATTTTCTCTTGTTGTTCATTTACTAAATCAATTCCAAAACTAATAACATCAATTTTTTTTTCTATTTCTAATAATTTATCTAATTCAACAAATAAATTTTTATTAATATAATCATCTGAATCAATAAACATTATATATTTACCTTTAGCTTTTTTTATTAGTTTATTTCTAGTATCAGCAACTTTAGTGTTCTCTTTTTTTATGAAATTTATTTTATATTTTTTTAATTTGTTTTCTATATTATCAGTTGATCCATCATCCATAATAATTACTTCTAAGTCATCTCTGTTAAGTGGCAATGAATCTAGGCATCTTTCTATGGTTGTTTCAGCATTATAAGTTGGTATTAAAACACTATATTTCATTATTGCCTCCTAGTAGTTGTCGTTTTCATAGTTATTATATCATAATCTTTTATTTTTATATATGAAAAAATTCCGAATAATATCAGAATTTTAGTTTATTTATTTAATTGTTTCATTTTTCTAACAATTACTTGATACTGATCAAATCTTTTTTCCACTGTTCCTTCTATTAAGTATACTTTACCTTTTTCGATATCTTTATATTCTTCATAAATATTTGGGAATAGTGTAAAATCCATCATACCTGTTTCATCACTTCCATTTATAAAAGCCATTTCGTTATCATTTTTGGTTGTAATAACTCTTTTACTTTCTATTAAGATGATTGTATATATTTTTTTATTAAAATGATTAGTTATCTCTTCTACTGAAATGATATTTTTATTGTCATTTCGATACATAGTTACAGGATGATTACTTATATAAAATCCAAACAATTCTTTTTCTTGTTCTAATAGAATATTATTATCATACTCTTCTTTTAATTCAATTTCTGGTTTCATAACTAACGACGGATCTAAATCTTTAGTTAATTCGGCATAATTCATTAAACTATCTAAGTTTTCTACAAGTGTTCTTTTATTATAATTAAATTCTGATAAAGCACCTGCTAGTATTAGTGTTTCAATAGTCTTTTTACCTACTTTATTAATATATAATTTACTTAAGCAATCATAGATATCTTCAAATTTTTGATTTTTAGCAGTTATTATGTCACTTATAATTACAGTACCTATTCCTTTAATATTAGAAAGTGGATAAATAATAGAGTTTTCTTCTACTAAATAACTTTTGCTACTTTTAGAAATAGTTGGTTTAACTATTTTAATATTATTATTTCGAGCTTCTTTAATATACTCTTTTGTTTTAGTTTCACTTCCAATAACACTTGATAA
Organism: uncultured Muribaculaceae bacterium; assembly: GCA_964370085.1. Classification (GTDB taxonomy): domain Bacteria; phylum Bacillota_I; class Bacilli_A; order RF39; family UBA660; genus CARZYU01. Next base: position 4,195 of record CAYJHI010000015.1, read on the forward strand.
TAAATTAGAGAAAAATTCTTCTTTAAAGTATGTTTTTAAGTAAGCCATCTTATAAGCAATTATAGCGTATGCAACAGAATGAGATCTATTAAATCCATAGCCTGCAAAATTTAAAATTAACTCAAATATAACTTCTGCTTGTTTTAAGTCATGATTATTAGATAGAGAACCTTTTATAAACTTATCTTTTTCATTTAAAAGAACATCCTTTTTCTTTTTACTCATGGCTCTTCTTAATATATCAGCATCTCCTAGTGAATAATTAGCATAAATAGACGCGATTTGCATAATTTGCTCTTGGTAAATTATTATTCCGTATGTATTACTTAGTACTTTTTCCAAACTAGGATCTAGGTAAGTAACTTTTTCTTCATTGTGTCTTCTTTTAATATAAGAATCAATGTTAACTGCAGGTCCTGGTCTGAATAAGGCGATTGCTGCGAAGATATCCTCAAATCTATTTGGTCTTAAATTTCTTAGGAAGTTTCTCATTCCGTTTGATTCAAACTGGAAAATTCCACTTGTATTAGCTTTTGCAAATATATTTAGAGTCTTTTCATCATTTAGAGATATTTTATTAAAATCTATATCTATATTTCGATTATTTTTAACATCTTTAATTATATTCATAATAGTAGATAGGTTTTTCAAGCCTAGAAAGTCCATTTTAAGTAATCCTAATTCTTCTAAATGTTCCATGGAATATCCTGATAAATAACCATCTTCGTGTTTTACTAACGGTATTATTTCATCTAAGTTTTTCTTACTCATAATAATACCTGCTGCATGGGTGGAGGTATGTCTTGGTGTTCCTTCTAAAAACTTAGCTATATCATAAACTTTTTGCAATGAGATATCACTATCTATTTTACTTTTAAAATTATGATCTTTTTCATAGAAATCTTTTAGTTTGTTTTTAGTAACAGTAGGAATTGCTTTACATAGACCATCTATTTTATAAATTGGAACATTTAATATTCTTCCTACATCTCTTAGGGCTTGTTTAGTACCTAATGTTCCAAAGGTTATAATACTTGCGACTCTTTTAGAACCATATTTTTCCTTTACATACTCTATTACTTCATCACGGTGAATATCAGGGAAATCAATATCAATATCAGGCATCGTAATTCGCTCAGCATTAAGAAATCTCTCAAATAAAAGATCATATTCTAGAGGATCAATATCTGTTATTCCTAAACAGTATGATACTAAAGATCCTGCTGCACTTCCTCTACCTGGTCCTACTAATATACCTTTCTTCTTAGCAAAGAAAATAAAGTCATATACTACTAGAAAGTAGTTAGCAAATCCTAATTTTTTAATTGTATCTAACTCATAGTTTAGTCTATTTAAATATTTAGGATCTTTACTACCTACTCTTTTGATCATACCTTTGTAAGCTAGTCCTGATAAATATTGTTCTGGTGTTAAGTCGCTTTTAGTATCAAAAATAGGTAAATATAATTCTGTCTCTTTAGGAAAAACTAAATTACATTTATTAATTACTTCTAAGTTATCTCTTTTATATTGATCTGGTATAGTTAATGAAAAATACTTATCTTTATCTTTAAACTCTTCTTTTGTATCAATAGTTTTAGAATCTCTAATCATATATAAGTATTCTAAATATTTATGTTCATTTTCTTTTAAAAACAGTACTTCTTTTAAATAGATTACTTTATTCGTCAGTTTGGCTACTTCTTCTCTTTCTAAATCATTAGTGTATCCTAAGTATATATCTCCTTTTAATTGGGAATACAATTCTTTATATTGATAAGGTATGGCAATTATTGTATTTTCATTATCTATTAGATCTTCTAGTTCAATTATTCTTTCTGATTGTATAGTGGATAATTTTATTAACTTTTTATATCCTTCATAGTTTTTAGCATATACTAATAATTTATCTTCTTTTAAAGTCAGTTCTAACCCTGTTATTGGTTTAATATTTTGACTAGTTGCTTTTTTGTAAAATTCCATAGTTGATGACATATTGTTATCGGTTAAACAGATACTACTTAGTTTGTTTTCCTTACAAAAATTTAGAAGAGAATCAATGGATATTAAACTTGATAATAATGAATAGTTACTTTTTATATATAATGGTGTGTACATTTTATCCCTTCTTTCTATATATATTCTATCATAAAAGTTGAGTTTTTCTATATTTTATTTGACTTAAATGCAAATTTGTGTTAAAGTTATAAAGCAAGGAATTCTGTTGAAGGAGGAAAATATATGGCTATTAATGTTTCAAATAAAAGACCTTTAAAAGGTAGAGATCGTTCTCATGCTTTAAACACTAGTAATAGAGCTAGAAAAGTTAACTTACAAGTTTATAAAACAGCTGATGGTACTAAAGTTAGATTATCTGCAAGAGAAATTAGAACTTTAAGAAAGAACGAAACAGTTAAAGAAGAAGAACAAGCATAGTATAATGCTTTTTTTTTGCACTTTTTTACATATAGAACTTAATTCTAATTTGTATTTATAATATTTATCTAGTATAATTAGAGGTACATTGGAGGTTTACAATGGAAGAGAAAAAAGTTAAAAAGAAATTTAATGTTAGAAAGTTAATTGCATTTATTATACTACTTATTTTAATTGTTAGTAGTGGTTTTTTAATATACTCGTTTACCTTATTGGGTCCGATTGAGCCACTTATAAGAAATATTGCTTCTGGAGTAGTAATTGTTATCGATTTAGTATTTTTAATAAAATTTATAAATAAAAGTAAAAAGAAAAAGAAAAAAGTTGCTAGTTTCTCGGTTGTAGGTTTTATTCTTTCTCTTATATATATTATTATATCACTTCCTATTAACTATGTTTATGGTAGTTTAGGTAACACTAATAAAGAATTTATTAATTACATTAGTAATTTAGTTGTTTTAGAAGATAGTGAAGTTGAATCTATTGAAGATTTAAGTGATATGAAGATAGGTATTCTTAATAATAATGATTCACCTGATGGTCATATTATTCCTAATGAGGTTATATATGAAGAAAAACTTAATGAAGAAAATGACATTGTAGAAGCTAGTGATTATCAATCATTAATGGCTAGTTTATATAATGAGGAATTAGATGCAATTTTTATTACTAGTACTTATGTTGATTTATTTAAAACTACTACTGGTTATGAAAATATTGAAACAGATACGAAAGTGATTGGTGAATGGAGTAAGCAACTTGCTAAAGTTACTGATGAAAATTCTGTTATTGCTAACAATGATAAGAGTTTAGATGAACCTTTCACTATGTTAATAATGGGAATTGATTCTACTACTGAAGGTTTAGATACAAGTGATAGTCATAATGGAGATGCTTTAATATTGGTTACTTTTAATCCTAAAACTCTTAATGCTACTGTTTTATCAATACCTAGAGATACTTATGTACCTATTGCATGTTTTGAAGGTCAAAAAGAAAATAAAATCACTCATGCTTCTTGGAATGGTACAGAATGCATGATTGAAACTATAGAGAACTTTACGGACATTGAAATTGATTATTATGCGAAGATGAATTTTAAAGGTTTAGTTGGCTTAGTTGATGCAGTTGGAGGAATAGATGTTTATGTTCCTACTTATATGTGTACGGATAATAGTGGTCGTGGTACTGAGGTTTGTATTGATGAAGGTCAACAAATACTAAATGGTGAAGAAGCTTTAGTACTTGCTAGAAATAGAAAAGCTTTTACAGATGGAGATATTTCAAGAGGACTGAATCAACAAGTTGTTATTGAAGGTATCCTTAATAGTGTTTCCAATATTAATTCTATTGATCAAATAATTTCTATTTTGAATACTATATCTAATAACATGGATACTAACTTTACGGAAAATCAAATATTATCTTTCTATAATATTTTTATGGATATATTAGCTAATAGCTCTGTTGAGGGTGGTCAAGCATTTAGTATGCAACAGTTATTCTTAGATGGAACTGGTCAAACTATATATGATGAAAGTATGGGATTACCTTTATGGAATTATGTTTTATCAGAAGACGGGCTTAATGAAGTAATAGAAGCTATGCAAATGAATTTAAATATAATAGAGCCTTCGTTAATTAAAGAATTTTCTTTTGCAGTTAACGAAGAATATGAAGCTCCAATTATAGGAGAAGGACCTCATGATAGTTATAATACTTATGCCCTACTTCCTAATTTAATTGGAGAAAGTAAAGAAGATGTTCAATATTGGGCTAATAGAAATGGAGTTAGAGTTAGTTTTGTAGAAAAAGAATCTATAAGAACTGCAGGCACTGTCATAGCGCAATCTCTACCTGAAACAAAACGTTTGGATTTAATCAGTGGTACTCTTACAATTACAATTGCTAAGAATACTGTTGTGGAGGAACCTGATGAAGATCCTGTTACAGGCAGTGATTCTGATAAGGAAGAACCTAGTTCAGATACTAATGATAAAGAAGAATAGACGAAAAAAAACGTCTATTTTTTTGACGTTTTAATTCTAAAAGTTTTTTTTACTAGACGATATATTTTTGCTAATCCTCTATATATAATATGTTCTTTAATATTCTTTTTTTGTTTCTTTTTCTTTTTCTTTTTCACTACAATTCTATAACATTGGTGGTTAGAATTTAACTTACCTACTTCATGATTATTAAACTCTCTAGACAAATCGTTAAGATATACTTTTTTACACTTTTTCCTATTTTCTATTTCTAAGTACACAATAACTTTAGTTCTTTTTCTTCTTTGTTCAAAATTAACAGAAAATGTGTGATTTATTACTCCTACATTTGCAACTCTATCTTTTGTCACATCAAATGGTTCTATTATTTTACCATTAACTTTAACTACAAATTTTTTTTGTCCTACTTTAGTAAAGTCGCTATACGCAAAGGTTATTTCAACTATCTTTTTGTTTGACTCATTTTGAACATAGGAAGCACAAAAATTTAATTTTGCTTTTGATTCTACTTTTATTTGTTTTCTTCTTAACTTATTTAAATTTTTTTTTGCTTCTATATATGAGTAATCTTTTACATTTAAATCTAGACATTTCAATATTACATTAGCACTTGCTTCACTAGAAAAATTTTTAAGATACATTTTACTATTTAAATAGTTTTCAATTGCTAATATTCGATTGTTATATTCTTCTTCACTCATGTTTTTTAAGTACTTGACTAAATGATAATAGTTTTTAAAATCTCTCTTATCTATATAACATTCTTTTGGTATATATTTTGAAATATTAGAAGCTCCCCAATATATAGGAATAGTTTTTGCTATGAATAAATCAAAAATTTTTTCTGAAATATAACCATTTTGATTATGATAACTATCATAACTAATGGCAAATTTATATTGACTAAGTACTTTATATTTATTTTGTCTTTCTACTGGACCTTTTAACGTTTTTGAAAATTCCTCTCCCCAGTTACTACCATACAAATCAAAATCTTCAGGATGGTTTTTCGTAAAAAACATTGCGGCTTTTTCGCGATGTTCATATATTTGTTTCTTGTGCTTTCTAATGTTTTTTTTATTAAAGTAAGTAGTACAATTAATATTATTTAGACCATTAATTATTGAACTACGATTAGTTTTGTTTGATAATAATACTATTAGTTTTCTACTATTGAAATCATATTTATACTCTAATGGTTTACTATAGAAATTTGCTATGCATCCTTTAAATATTCTTTTATTATCTATTAAATCATCGTTGTAGGTTATAACACACTTAAAAATTTTTGATAGTTGTTTTATTCCTTTATCTGAGTGTGTTTTACAATGTCCTGTTGGTGGCTCATAATCGATATAGATGGTTTTATGAAGTAAATTTCTATCATATAGTTCAATAATATTGCCCATGTTACGATAATAATAGTTATCAAAAAAGACTACATCAGTAGAATCTTTTATAGGCTGTTTATCCATTGTATTTATTTCAACACCTTGACTATTTAGTTTTTTCTTTAATACAGCTTCCCAGCTTTCTTTTTGTTCAAATGGTTTATTATTTAATGTATCACCCAGGTAAGGAATATAGCATACTTTTTTTGTCATTGTTACTCCTTTATAAAATACAGATCTATTTTTTGATTTTATTTTTTATTGTATCAATTGTTCCTTTTATTCCTCTATTTTTTAAAATTTTTGCAAACTTTACTGTCCCTCTGACAGGTTTTGTTAATTTCCAAGATGTAGATTGTTTTATTAATTTACATTTTGGACAATCTTCGAAATCGGTTATTGTTGTCATTTTTTCAGCTTGTGCCACAACGTTTGTATACAGGATCATCAGTTTGGAAATTTCTTTGTGATTTTTGGATAATTTATTATCATTTAAAACATATTTTAATATAGTTTCAATTCCTATTATTTGTTTTTTGTGATCATATGCTGAGCTAATATTAGAACAATAGACATTGGATAATGGCTTTTCTATTCCTAATAAATCACATTTCTGAAACATTTCTAAATATAAGCAGACATCTTCTCCAATAGCTTTATTAATATCATATTGAAAGTTGTTTTTTACCCAAAATTCTTTTTTAAACATTATGGTTGGTGTTGCTATCTGGCAATCATATATAATCTTAGGAACAACAATTCCTGTTAGTAAACCTGTGTTAATAACTTCTTTTTTTGTTTCCGTATTTCTTATATATGAAGTATGTGAAACTAAGTATCCTTTATTCACCATTTCTTTTAACTGAAATGCTACTTTTTCCGGTAAAAATTCATCATCTGAGTCTAATAAGGCAATGTATTGTCCTGTTGCTTTGGAAATACCAATATTTCTAGCGTTAGACACACCTTTATTTTCTTTTACTTTGTGATATATAATGTTACTTTTTTCTTTATACATATTTATTACAGTTTCAACTTCATCTGTTGATCCATCATTCACTAAAACTATTTCTATATTTTTATGAGTTTGTTGTAGGCATGAATCAATCGCTCTTTTTAATAAGTCTTTTCTATTATAAAATGGTATAACTATAGAAACCTTTATATCTTCACATGTATTACAATACTCTTTTTCAAATTCCGCAGATTTTCTAAGAGCATAATCAGAGGCTTCTTGATATGGAGTTTCCTTCAAAAATTTACTCATTTCAAAATAGTAATTGCCTACACTGTTCTCTAATTCTTCTTTTCTAGTATTTGATGGCATTTCAATTAGATCAATCCATAGTTTATTACCTTCCGTAACTACTAATGGATTGATTGAAGTTTGTTGTTGTTGATGAACTCTAGAACTAGCTAAAATTGTAGGTATATGTACAAAATTATATTTATTGATCATTCTCATCCATAACTCATAATCCTGTGTAGTACGTAGTGTTTCATCAAATAAACCGCATTTTTCAAAGGCTTCTTTAGGAATTAGAAGGGTTATTCCATTTATGTCACCTCTTAATAAGGCATACTCTGGTTTTCTTTCTAAAAGTTGATGATTTTTAATTCCTTGAGAGAAAATTTTGCCCTTTTTATCAATTAGATCATAATCTGAATAAAGTATAATATTACTCTGGGTTTGTTCTTCTAAGTACTTTATTTGGTATTCAACTTTTTCTGGATAATATAAATCATCATGACTTAACCACGAAAAAAAATCCCCTGTCATATTTTTTATAGCTAAGTTTAAAACAGTTGATACTCCACCATTTTCTTTTTCATAATACTTAATTTTATCTCCGTAAGATAGTGCGATTTCTTTGCTATTGTCTTTAGAGCCATCATTAACAACGATTACTTCTATATTTCTGTATGTTTGAGAAAGAGCACTATCAATTGCAGATTTTAAATATTCTTTTCCGTTATACACAGGAATAACTATAGTAACTTTTGGATTTTTTTTCATAATTTTACTCCTATTTTTTCCAAGTTCTTTGATTAATAATATTATAGTAACTTTGTATTATTTTAACCACTTTCATAGAAACATTTAAATCACGGTAATCTTTCACTGGATTAATAGTTCCTTCTACAAATGAGTTTGTTGCAAGTTCAATAGAATTAAGAATATCTCTTTTATTGATTCCTCCTAATACAATGCTTCCTGCATCTAATGCTTCTGGTCTTTCAGTACTAGTTCTTAGAGATATACCAGGAAAGTTTAATATTGCACTTTCTTCTGGAACTGTTCCACTATCTGATAATACACAAAAAGATTTTTGTTGTAGGGCATTGTAATCAAAGAATCCCAATGGTTCTAAATTTGTAATCAAATCATCAAACTTAATATTTTTAGCTTCAATTCTTTTTGCTGTTCTTGGATGTGTTGAAAATATAATTGGTTTTTTGTATTCTTTTGCTACAGCATTTAATGCTTCTACTAATTGTTCAAAATTTTTATCAATATCAATATTTTCTTCGCGATGAATACTAACTACAAAATAATCTTTTTCTTTCAAGTTTAACTTTTTTAGAATATCAGATTCTTGTATAGAATTCATATTTTCTGTTAGTACTTCTGCCATTGGTGAACCAGTTACATATAGAAAGTCATTTTTTATTCCTTCATTTATTAAGTATCTTCTAGCGTTTTCAGTATAGGCTAAATTTACATCACTTACTTTATCAACAACCATTCTATTGATTTCTTCTGGTACATTGAAATCAAAACATCTATTTCCTGCTTCCATATGGAAAATAGGTACTTTTAAACGTTTTGCTGAGTATGCTGCTAAACAACTATTAGTATCTCCTAAAACTAACATTGCATCTGGTTTTACTTCACTAATTACTTCATAACTTTTTGCTATAATGTTTCCTACTGTCTCTCCTACATGTTTTCCAGGGCTATCTAAATAATAATCGGGCTCTTTTAATCCGAATTCTTTAAAAAACACTTCATTTAAATTATAATCATAGTTTTGTCCTGTATGTACTAAAACTAATTCAAAATATTTATCTATTGCTTTTATAGTACTTGATAATCTTATTATTTCTGGTCTAGTTCCCACTACAACCATTACTTTTAATTTTTTCATAATTTCCTACTTTCTTACACTTCTCTATAATAAGTGTCTGGTTTATTTTGATTGAATACTTCATTGCACCATATAGCTAGAATCATTTCATCTTTACCTATATTTTCAATGCTATGTGTATACCCTACTGGTATTGTTACTAATTCAATTTTGTCTGAATTAACTGTCCATTCAGTTATTTCATCAGTTATTATATCTTTTAGTTTTATTAATGCTGTTCCTTTTATAACAATAAACTTCTCTACTTTGGTATGATGATAATGATTTCCTCTTTTTACTCCTGGTTTAGAAGTGGAAATAGAGAATTGTTCATTACCTGCTGTTCTTATTAATTCTACAAATGAACCTCTATCATCAGTATGTTTTTCTAATACATATGTCATGTCTTCATGTGGTACATAACTTAAGTATGTTGAGAAAAGTTTCTTAGTAAATTCATCTTTAACATTTGGAGCATATATTGATGTCATACTTTCTTTAAATGAATATATCAAACTAGCAATATATCCCAATGTTACATTATATCTAGGATTGATATAGCAATAATCTTCATTTTTATCTGTTGGCTTATTATCATACATAATTTTTAAGAATTCTTCTATTATATCATCTATGTAAATAAGATTTATTTCGGCATTTTGATCATTTATTTTTATTTCTATGTTATTTGCAATATTATGACAAAACGTTGCAATTACCGAATTATAATTAGGTCTTGACCATTTTCCGAAAACATTATGTAAACGATAAATATATCCTTTTTTATACTCTTTAATAATGTCTTCTGCCATCTTCTTACTTTTACCATAGTCATTATCCAATTCTGCTTGTATGCTAGATGTTACTACTATTGGTGTTTCTAAATTATTTTTATTTAGCATATCTACAATTGTTTTAGTTAAATCACTATTCCCTGAATAAAATTCACTTGTATCTACAGGTCTATTAACTCCTGCCAAATGAAAGATAAAATCTATCTCATTTATACAACTTTCTATTTCTTCTATGGTATTTTCTTTATCATAAGCGATAATTTCAATATTTTCTTCTTCTTTTAATCTAGTAATTAAATTTCTTCCTATGAAGCCGTTAGCTCCTGTTACTAATACTTTCATTTTACCTCCACGTTTCTATTTATCCTTATTCATTATACAATGCTTTATTGTTTGTTTGCAAGTTTAGAGCGTTTTTTTAAGCAAAATATATGATGTTTTTTTGATCATATAGTATTTTCGAAATAAAAAAACTTATACTATACTAGTATAAGTAAATTATTAATTATTCTTCTTCATTAGTCAGTTCTACTAACCATAGTTTTCCTTCTTCTTCTACTATATAAATAGTCGCACTTTCAGAATATCCTAAATCTTGTTCATAAGTCCAAGTTGCAGCTATTTGATATGCATTTTCTGTTGTTTTGTCTAAGTAAGCATAAGTTGTTGTTTCTATACTATTAATAGTTACTTCTTTTACTTTTGGTAATTCTTGTGTTCTATCATGATTAATAGTTGTTTCTAAATAGTTATACATTGTGTTAGTGGCATTTTCGATAAAGTCAGTTTGTTCTTGTGGATAAACAAACGTTACTCCACCAACATCATATTTACTTGTTTTATCTTCTAATGAATAGAAATCCACTATAAACATTTCTGTCATTTTAGTAGCATAGGCTTCTTTATCTAATTCTTCTGCATGTAAAATAACTTCTAATTCTTCAAAAAGTTTTTTATATTCGTCACTATCATTGTTATCTATATAGTATCCATATTCTGGAATTTCTTTTAATTTAGCTTTTGGATCTGTTGCAGGCACTACTACAAAAAGAGATATTCCTATAGCTATTAGTGCTAGGGCAATAACTATTATTATAAGAACAATTTTTGTTTTCTTTTTCATTTTCATTTAGTAATTACTCCTTCTTCTTGTAACTCATCAGCATCTATTCCTTTTAATAAATTGTAAACAATTATGTTATTTGATATCGCTAGTAATTCTTCTGAATATGCATTTCCTTCAGAGATGTATTCTTCTCCAATAACTTCTTCAGTAAGAGGTAAAAATTCTCTTTTTTGACTGTTATAATAAACTTTATTTGTCACCCAGTTTCCATTTGGGAAAACAACAATATTATCTTCTTTGATATCAAATATATCATGCCCTAAGGCATATTCATTTTCAAATCCCATCATGTTTCCTAGTGTAGGTCCTACATCATACATCCCCATAATATTGTCATTTGTTCCTGTTACAACTTGATCTTTAGTCCAAATAATTAAGGGAAGTTTTCTGTTTAGTTCATATTGATAGTCATCCATTTCGAAGTAATTAGGATCATCTTCTGGAATGGTGCTGTTTGTTAATTTGTCATAGTTATACATAAGTTCATAGTCATTACTAGAAAGTCTAGCATCATGGTCTCCATAGATAACAATGGCTGTATTTTCTAATAATCCTTTGGCATCTAACTCCTCGAAAAACAATCCAAGGGCCATATCAGCATAATGAACTGACTTTAGATAATTTCCTAATTTAGTTCCTTCTAGATACGGATAGCTTACTATACTAGTTGTTCCATCGGGATTTGTAACTTCTTCTTTAATATCAACTGGAAACTCACCATATTTATCAACATCCGAGAATGGTGTATGATTTGTTAAAGTTATCATAGTTCCATAATAAGGTTGATTTTGGGATGCAATTTCTTCTATATATTGTATTGATTGTGAGAAAAATTCTACATCATTTATTCCTAAACCAATGATATTTTCTTCTGTGACATCATAATCAGCTTTACTATAAAATTTATCGTATCCAAGATTTTCATGCATCACTCTTCTATTCCAAAAATCAGCGGTATTTCCATGCATACTAAATATATAGTATCCTTGTTCTTCTTTTAATTTGTCATACATTGTAACATATTCACGATCAAAGTAACTAACAAAAGCAGTACCGTTTAACGTTGGCATTAGAGATGTTGAGAGAGTTAATTCTGTATCACTACTAGTACCAACACTTACTTGTGAATAAAAGTTAGTAAACGATAGACCTTCTTCTACCAATCTATTTAAATTAGGCGTTACTTCTTGTCCATTAAATTCTAAACCTATTACGAACTGTTGAATACTTTCAGCGTGGATGGCAATTATATTTTTGCCTTTTAGAACATCGGTATATTCGTTTTCTTCTGGTTCTTCTTTATTGTCTTGGTATTCTTCAAATTCTTTCATAGCACTGTCATATCCAAACAGTGATGTTATCTGCGGACCAACACTTTGGACAATATCATTCACTTGATATGTATATATACCAAAACGCATAACAATATATTCTCGGTTCCACTGGCTAGCAAAACGTCCAATTTCCAATGATGTTAGACTAAGAGCAAATAATACAAATAATACAAAGCCTGCTAAAGCAGTTTTCAACATCACTTTTTTTGATTTTATATTTTTGACTTTCTTATCTTTTTTTAGAGAAATGTATGTTATTATCATTATAATAGGTGCACTTAAATAAAGTACATCTTTAATTTGGATAACATTTTCCACGATAGCGTCTCCGACACCAATAGCAAACTGCATTAGTGGTAGCATTGAGACTGATGCAAAAGATGTATAAAAAGTATAGTAAATTGAATTGATAGTACATAGTGCGGTTAAAACAACTGTAAAAAACATTAAATATGCAAACTGTTTACCTTTTGTTTTAAATAAATATGAAAATGATCCAATAATAATCGCAAAGGCTAGATCAGCTACTATCGGTTTAAAGGATAAATAATTTTCAGTAGTTGTCATCGTTACAAAACGCAAGATAGTTGAATTTAATACTGTTACTAAGACAAAAACAACAAATAAACGATTATTCCTTAAATAATTTTTGATGCTGCTTATTAAATTTGAAAACGATCCCTTTGGATCCTCTCTCCACCTTACAATTTTAGCATTTACTTTCTTTATTATTTTCTTCACTATTTACCACCTCTATTCTTTTATTATATCACTTCTTCTGTTATTTTACAAATATCGTTTTTAAAAAAAAATACTAGTTTTTTGGTACTAGTATTTCTTTATTTCCCATATATGGTTGTAAGGCTTTAGGCACTCTTATTGTTCCATCTTTTTGAATGTTATTTTCTAGGAAAGCAATAAGTCCTCTTGGTGTTGCTAAAACAGTATTGTTTAGTGTATGTACTAATTTCGTTCCTGTTTCTCCTTTTGATCTAATAGCTAATCTTCTAGCTTGGGCATCACCTAAGGTTGAACATGACCCTACTTCAAAGAACTTATTTTGTCTTGGACTCCATGCTTCAATATCTACTGACTTTACTTTTAAATCAGCTAAATCTCCACTACAACACTCTAATGTTCTTACTGGAATATCTAAACTTCTAAAGAAATCTACTGTGTATTGCCACATTTTATTGTACCAATCCATTGAATCTTCTTCTTTACATAATACAACCATCTCTTGTTTTTCAAATTGATGTACTCTATATATTCCTCTTTCTTCAATACCGTGTGCTCCAACTTCTTTTCTAAAGCAAGGTGAATACGATGTCATCGCTATTGGTAACTCTTCTTCTTTTAAAATTTGATCTTTAAATTTTCCTATCATTGAGTGTTCACTTGTACCTATTAAATATAAATCTTCATTTTCAATCTTATACATCATAGCATCCATCTCTTCAAATGACATAACACCTGTCACTACTTCAGACCTTATCATAAAAGGTGGTATACAATAGATGAAACCACGATCTATCATAAAATCTCTTGCATATGACAACATTGCAGAATGCAGTCTAGCAATATCTCCCATAAAGTAATAAAATCCGTTTCCACTTGTTCTACCAGCACTTTCTTTATCTAAACCACTAAAACTAGTACAGATGTCAGCATGATATGGTATTTCAAAATCAGGTTCTTTTATATCTCCAAATAATTCATTTTGAACGTTTTCACTATCATCTTTACCTATAGGAACACTTTCGTCCATAATGTTAGGAATTGTTAACATAGCTTCTTTAATTTCACTTGCTAATTGTTCTTCTCTTTCTGATAATTCGTCAATTTTAGTTCCAAAATCTTTTATTTCTGCCTTAATTTGTTCCGCTTCTTCCTTTTTTCCTTCTCGCATTAAACTACCCACTTCAGAGCTTTTTGAATTGCGTAATGCTCTTAAATTATCCGCTTCAAGTTTAGCAGCACGATACAATTCATCTTTTTTGTACACCAAATCTACTAATGGTAGTTTATGATCTTGGAATTTTTTCTTAATATTTTCCTTTACTAGTTCTTTGCTTTCTCTTATTAAATTAATATCTATCATGTTTCCTCCTAAAATAATAAAAAGGATAATACCAAGGAGCGAATTAACGCGGTACCATCCTTTTTAGACTTAATTACATAACGGTTTGACCGGGATTGTTTACAATCCATCTATAGAGTAGATAAATAAAGTGTTAGGTTCATTTACACCAAAACATGAACTCTCTTTGACTAACTTAAATTATTATTAGTTCTAATTACTGATTTGCTTATATCATAATACTTTTAGCAATGTTTGTCAATGACATGGAACATTGTAAAAAACTATGTAAAAAAACTGTCTTGTTTCGTTTGTTAACACATGTGTACAGCAACTTTACAAATTTGTGTCATTTATTTTACAAAACATATTGTCAATCCTATACGCCTATTTTATAATAGATATATAGGAAAGGAGTAATTTAATGTTCAAGAAAATTAAATATATCATGGTCTTGGCAGCCTTATCGGTCTCAGTTAGTTTAATGAGTAATACTTATTCTCGTTATGTTGCAGATACTACTGGTAGCTTAGATATTGAATTTGCTACTTGGCAGATACTAGTTAACAATTCAGATATAACTGATAACACTAGTACTGATATTACCTTTACACCAACGATTGAACCAAATGCTAATGTTGCTGAGAATGTTGTTGCTCCTAGTTCAAAGGGGTACTTTGATATAGAAATTAATCCAGCTAATGTAAATGTATCTTTTGATTATTCAGTTACTTTACAAATAGAAAATTTGGAAGTTCCTGATTTAATCATTAGTAAGTATGCAATACTTGATAATGACTATGTTGAAGGTGATGCAATCACAACGGAGAATATGGTTGGAAATACAATCACTGATTCTCTTGCATTTGATAAGACTATTGATAATTTCAAATTTGACCCATTCACTATCAGAGTGTACTTTGAATGGTATGATGAAGCAGACAACGTTATGAACGATGAGGAAGATACTGTTATCGGTCATGAAGCTGCCACTACTGGTAAAACATTTAGATTAAATGCAACAATTGATTTTACACAACAAGTTTAAAACAAGTCATAAGACTTGTTTTTTTATTTGTCAGTATTAAGAAAATAAAAAAAAGAATAGTTATATTACTATCCTAGTTTTGTTTTATCAACTATCATTATTGGTACTGCTATACATGATCTTGTTTTTAGTTCTGGATACATCGTTGTATTACCCGAAACTGTTTTTAGTGCATATGCATATGTATCATTAATAGATGTACCTGTCCAGTAGCATGTTGCTGAATGTAGATATAAGAAGTCATTATCATTAAAGTAGTACGTTCCTACTCCATCAATTCCTTCTTGCAACTCAGTAGTTGCTCTATCTTCATATTGTACGTTACCAATAGTTACATCCGATAATCCTGGTCTTGTTAAATAAGCACTATCTCCTTGTGACGAAACAGTTCTTAGAATTGTTTCTCCCATTAGTGCAGATTTACCTGAAGTCCACTGTGATGTTTTATTTGCAATCAAACCTGCGTGACTTGTATAATTTCCTGATGAAAATGATTCACTAAAACTTGGAAATAACGTTACAGTGGTATCTCCCACCATATTCTTACTATCCATTACAAATGTTGTATAACAATTACTCAAATTAGTATTTAAACATGCACTGTTAGTAACTGGATTAAATAAGATTAATGTACCTTGTTGATAATCTAAATCTATTTCAGATGTATTACCAATACTTTGTTCTGCAATTAATTCTAGTTCTAATTCAATAGATGGCCTAACTTGATACGTTGGATCTGCTACTAATAGAGCATTTTCAGCATTATTAAAGTAATATGCTTGATTTCCCCAATAACTATCAATATCATCGTGTCCTGCATCTAGAGGCCAAGATATAGAAACATTAAAGTTAATTGAACCTGTTCTAGCTACTGCTACTTCTTCATCAGTTGTAATATTTACATGAAAAGGATAATCGTGGGCTAATATATCTTCTATTTCTTCTGATTTATCTAAATCATCTACTGCTGTATAACTATCTTCTGGTTTATCTAATACTCTTGCACTTGTTATATAGTGTCTTAGAATAGCATCAGCATCACCTAAGTTATTAACAGTGATTGTTTCTGTTACTGTATCCATTCCTGGATATATATCATCAAAAGAAATATTAATATGATTGGTTACAACCGAACCATCTTGTTCCATTTCAATGTACCAAGCTTTAACATCAACTTCTGTTGCCACGCTTGCAATACCACTATAAGCAAACCACGCGAATGTAACAGATCCAAAAGAAATAACAACCATTATTATAGTAAGTAGGTTGATTTTGATTAATGCTTTATGCTTTCGTTCCATATGTCCTCCTAGTTTGTTTAATAGCGGTATTTACCACGTCTATCTTCTTCTTTTTCCATAAGGGTTTTTATAATTTCATAAGCTACTATGATTAAAATAGGAATTATAATAAATAAGAAAAATCCTATATCTGTACTTATAATACCATAGATTGATGATAATAGTATTGATTTATAGACAACTTTTCCAAGTAGTTGACTCTCTTGGACAGGTGGATCTTCTGCAACATTGGCTATACCTTTAGTTGTAAAAACATATTCACCATTTTCTTGATCTATTTCAATAATTTTATGAGTAATAACTTTATCAGCTAAATCTCCATATTTACCTATATAACTAACCGTATCTCCTACTACTAATTCTTCTGGTGCAATTTCTTGAGCAATCAAGACATCCCCTATCTTATATTGAGGTTGCATACTACCAGATATAACTGTAAACATTCTAAAATTAAAGAAAGAAATACGATTGTCACTAACTCTTTGTAAAACTACCATTAAAATAAAGGCAACCAAGATTAGAAAGAATATAACTTTTAGTATATTCATCGTTATTTTAACGGGTTTACTAGCAAACCAATTTAACATTATAGACACTCTTTCGCGTGTTCTAAATATTCTTCCATAGCTGTTCTAAATTGATCTTTAACATCATTTTGTCCAACTTTTCGTGCATCTTGTTGTCTTTTTATTTCTTCTGCAACCATTTTAGCAATGTCTGCTTCAGTAACTTTAATTCCACAGTTTAGTAGTAACTCTACTGCCTGGGAAATTAATTGTTCTACAAGGACAACAGCATGTTTACCTAATTTGTTTTTTTGATCTCTTTTCCCTTTAGAAATAGAATCTAGTACAAAATAGTCCATTAAGAATGCTTGATTTAAAACTGATTTTAAAACTTGATCTCCTTCTGTATCTATATCATCTTTAGGTTCTTCTTTTTCATCTAAGAATGCTCTAATATATTCCCATAGTTTAGTTGCTACTTGGAAATTAGGGTTTTTTAAGATTAAGTTTGTTTTTCTAATAGGTGGCTTAATCGCCGGTATTTTAGAACGATTTAATGCTTTATACATATCTAGGCGATACCAACTATTGATTAACTCTTTAATTTGTTTTATTTTTCTCTTAGCTTCTTCTATTTGTTCTTTAAACTTATCTTCTTCGTCATCACCATGTTCAACAGCGACTACTTTTAATTCAATATTAATTCTCTCGTTATTTGTTTTTGTTGATGATGCGTATTCTAGTACTTTTTCACCTTTTGTTTCAAAATCTTCTAATTCTTTTTCACGATATTGAACAAATAACATCATATCGTTGATAAGCGTATAAACGAAACGATTTTCATATATATTATATGTTTCTTCATTTCTTACATCTAGTATTCTTGATAATCTAATATCATCTTCTTGATCTATTTCATCAATAAACTCTGTATGTCTTGCTAAGTGTTTAACACTTTCTACGGTTACTTTATGTGTCTTTTCAATTTTTTCAACATTTTCGTCACTTATTAAAGTAACTCTTGGTCTTCTAACAATATTATCAATATATGGACTAGCATTTAACATTTCATCAATCCATTCAAAGGACAAGAAGTCCCCTGAATAATCTGATTGAAAGACCATATTTGATTTTACATTGTGCAAAAACTTATCGCTTTTTTCTTTTAATTTAGCATCACGCATATTACTAAGTGTTTTTGCCATAATCTAGTCCTCCCTTTATACTGATTTTTTAAGTAATTGAATATATTTGATACATTCTGCCATTGCATCTTTACCAAATGTTTTATTTAAGTAAGATATAAATGGATCGAATTCATCTCTAATAAATACCATATTTAATTGTTCTAATTTTCTTAGGATTTTTTTAGCAATGAAGTAATCGATTGCTTCTACTGCTGTTCCACCTGTTGCTGTATATATAGCAGCGAAGTGTCCCATTTGTTTCATTATACGGTTACCGAATGCAATACGGAAATGTGCAATTACATAGTTGTCTAATTCTTTGATTTTTTCTAATAAATCATCTCTTAGAGGATATGCATTGATTGCATCTGTAAATAATGATTCTAAGTAACTAGCATTGATTTGAATTGCTTCTTGTTCACGACATGTGAATGGTGCAACTTTTTCATTGATATCAATTGGCATTGCTCTGTCGTAAACTTTATCTGTAACCATGAATGTTGAATCGTCATTATTGATAGTTCCAATATACCATAGGTTATCTGGTAATTTTAATTTACCGTGTTCAATCATTTGTGGATCTGTGTCCCATGCACTTGTTACTAATTCAATTACCCATTCGTCTTTAACAGGAATTTCTAGAATTGATAACATTTCAGCAAAATAATATTCCACACGAGCAATGTTCATTTCATCTAAGATGATTGTATGTACATCATCGTCATAGTTAGCTCTGTATAATTCTCCTAACACTTCTGTTTCATTGAAACGTTTAGTAAATTCATTGAAATATCCTACTAACTCTGTTTTATCACGCCATGATGGTTGAACTGATGCAACACATGAGTCACGACTAACAAATTTACCCCACGCATATGCAAGTGATGTTTTACCTGTTCCTGAAATACCTTGTAAGATAATTAAACGTCCACATGCTAAACCTGCTATGAAAGCTCTGATTAAAGCTGGTGAATAATACAGTTTTAACTTACTAGCTGCAAAACAACGTAAGTCATCCGCTAATTGTTCTAAGTTTGTCGTATTATCATAAATTTTAGGTTGTGTTCCATGAAATTCACGATCTACTAGTGTAAGTTTAGGGAATCTACTATCTATGTCTGATAGTGCATCGTCTTCTTCACTTACTGGTTCATCTTCAGGATTTAATCCTAATTGAGAAACCTTCATTGCCATAATTTCATCTTTTTCTTTCATCAATTTACGTACTTGATCATTTAATTTTGCAATTTCATCTAACAAGTCTTCTTGATTAAGATTTTTTTGTTTAGAATTAATGAATCTCTTAACTCCAAAATATATTAGTGCTCCTATTATAGCTAAGAATGCTAATATTAAAACTATTGAAAGAATAGCTAGAATCCATTCGAAGAAACCAAATTCTCCACTATATGTTCCAAATACACTGGCATAATCTCCGAAGTTTAATATTCCTATTATACCTTCGAAGATTCCAGAAAATATTGATACTATTCCATCAACGAATATCGAGATAAACTCGAAGAAAAATCTAATAAATGTGTCCATATTTATTCACTCCCTACTTCACTTATTTTATTTTCTAAATCTTCATAAATTATTTCTTTTACGATATCTTTAGGAAGATTGGAAATCATTTTAGTTACTTCTGCTTTTTTCTTGTTGGCAAAGATATAATCCATTATATAGAAATGTGATTTATCTCTTTCTGTTATTTTAACTGTCTTATCGATATTTAAAGCGAAGTGGTATCCAGCTTTAACTAACTTTTTAATAGCTGCTTTTGTTTTCATTAAATCTGCCATATTTAGAACAATAATAATATTATCTTTGGCATAATCATCTTCAAATATTTTTAGGAATTTCTCAAATTTCTTTTCTTTAGAGAAAACACTACTTGGAAAACCTACTAAATATTTTTTAGAAAAGTTCGATGATAACATATCCATGCTAATTTGATTAAGAAGCAACGTTAATTGTACTCCCATCTTATCTTCTGCTATTACACCTTCTGAATATGTTTTATCAATGATATATTCACTATATACTTTATTGAATGTTAAGTTATGTTTTAACTTTGTTCCTAATAAGTTAAATTTAGGTGACACTTTAGAAATTACTAATTCAAATGTATCTGATTCTAGTTTCTCATATAGGTATTTAATAGTACGATCATATTTCTTTTGTATACTTATGATAGCACTGATTAATTTTTTAACATTCGTTTCTGATAATTCTCTTTGTTTTATATACTTAGATAGTTGTTTATGATAATATTCTCTTTTTAAAGTTGTATCATTTATTCCTTCTTTAGAATTATCTAATTTGAAGATTACCATTAAAGCATTTCCATATCTGATAACTGTATCATTATGTTTTTCATCACTTCCATGATATTCATCCATTAAATCTAATGCATAGTCTTTAATAACTTTATCGACTTTATTATATATTTTCTTTTCAAATGATTCGTTTTTAGCATGATCATAACTATCATAGTATTTAGCTTTAATATATACTTCACTGAAACGATTAATAATCGCTTTTTCACTTGATGAGAAAGACTCTTCTTCGAAAATAATTTTTAATAAGTCTTCTAATTCTCCTTTTTTAAGAAGCATGATTTTATCAATAATATTTTTAGCTTTTTTAGTTGTTCTTTCTAATAGTTCTAATTCTATATTAGTGATTCCTCTTTCTGGTTCTTCTTCAACTTCTGGTTCAATTAATGCTTCTTTACGAGCGATTATTTCTTGTTCTTCTACTAATTCTTTTTCTTGTTCTACTTGTTCAACGTATGCGTGATCACTATTTAAATCACTCATATCGACTGATACCATACGGAAGACTGAAGTTTTAGATAAATCTTCTTCTCTTTTTGGCGCTGTAGGAGTTTGATAACTGTAATTATCAATTGTTTTGTTTTCTGTATTAACTACAGGTGTTTCTTCTTGTGGCGCTTCTGGTCTTATATAATTAGAGATTTTTTCATCCGGTTTATTATATCCATATACTAGAGGTTCTACTGTTGTTTCTTCTTGTTTGTTAACACCATATCCGATTGGTTCTACCCCTCTTGGAGAAACATCAATTCTTTCCATCCCTTGTGGTGCTGGTCTATC
>CAYJHI010000016.1:0-24518 GCA_964370085.1 uncultured Muribaculaceae bacterium
GAATCTTTTTTATTAATTGATCCTAAATAAATAAGAGATTAATAAAATAATAATAAGTACTAAAGACAAGATTAAAAAATCTTTCTTAGCCATATTACCACCTCCTCAGACAAGCCGAAACCCCTGAAGCCACCATCAAGACCAGTTCTAAATACCTCCTACTCTTATTATTCGCAAAAAAGTTAAAAAAACGTTATACAAAATAAAAATAAGCATTATTTAATGCTTATTTTTTATATTTTAATGTCTTATATTCATCTTTTGATATTCCATAGTAAACCATAGTTTGAGGTCCTGAATAATAGTAAA
This sequence comes from uncultured Muribaculaceae bacterium, assembly GCA_964370085.1. Taxonomy (GTDB): domain Bacteria; phylum Bacillota_I; class Bacilli_A; order RF39; family UBA660; genus CARZYU01. The sequence goes on from CAYJHI010000016.1 coordinate 310, forward strand.
ACAAAGCATTTTCTCTTTCACCTTCATACTTCATCCCACACTTTTCCATCACCTTCCAAGTACCAGGATTCTCTTTGGCACCACTTGATTCTATTCTCTCTAACAAGAGATCATCAAAGGCAAACCTCATAACCTCTCTAGTCGCTTCACTCATATATCCTTTTGACCATTCACTATGTTTCAAAAAATAATCAATCCCTGCTGTTTTAGCTCTCTCATCATGCATATTAAGCATAATACATCCTATCACCTCATGATTATCTTTTCTCTCTATTACCCAACGATAAAAATCATCTTCCTTATATTTAGATAACATTTCTTTTACAAATTTATGACTTTTTTCAATATTGTTACCTAATTTATATGGTCCCATGTGATTTCTAAGTAAAGGATTAACTTGCATAAAAAACAACTCATCTATATCCAGTTCAGTTTGCCTACGAAGTATAAGTCTATCTGTCACCAGTCTTTTAGTACTCAAATGTTTTATTTCAGATACAGGATAACCTTCATATATAAAATTACCATCTTCAAATACATAACTATCTAAAACTACTTCACTCTTATTATTCTCAATTTTAATATAAGATTTATTGGGTAAAACAGTAATTTTAGTTACTTCACTTATTTTAAAAACCTCTCTCAACATTGAAAAATTATCAAAATCAAAATGTGGATATATAACTTTATCATCTAAACAAATACCCATATAATCCACTAAATCATTCTTTTCATATTTCATGTTACTAGAAGCATTTTCATCATAATAAGCAACTCTACTACCTAAATTCATAGCACCCGCACTAACACCAATAATTACTCCTTTAAAATCTCTAATAACATCTCTAAGATCATATTCATTAATTGATTTCATTTGTGCCTTAGGATCTCCCCCCATCAAGAAAATAACATCACTCTTATTAATCAAATTTCTAGCATCATACGGAGTTACATCATTAGTAATAACATGATAAGCACTAAACCTAATACCTATATTAACAAAATGTTTCATAGTACCCTTAACATACGTTTCCGTTTTATCAACATCATTAAAAGTACTAGCTATAAAAGTAATAATACAATCATTTACAACATCTCTTTTCAAATCTATAGACTGTTCTTTGGTAAAACCATTTACTTTATCAACATTACTAAACCTATAAATATTTTGCATAAAACACCTACTTCTTAATTAATTTCATTTCTATTGCCAAAGTTCCGTACTTTGCTATATCATCTTTATCATAATATTGTCCCATATCACTAGGTTTAGCCATATCATTAATATCATAACCAACACTCACTTTATCAAAAGCATCATACATCTCTTTAAAATCTTTAAAATGATATAAATTAGTAATTAATACTTCCATCTCTTCTTCACTAATTCTATTGATAAAATTTATTGTATCATCAACTTTCAACTCTTGTCTTTTCTCATCATTAAGGCGCATTTCTATTGTCTTAGTACCATTCTTAATTAATTGAAAAGGACTATCATGTAACCTCATTACATGTCTCATTATAATTCCTCTTTAGTAACTGAATAATAACATAAATCATTCACTTCTTTAGTAAATTTATTCCATGCTCTTAATCTCATCGATCCATCGTATTTCATACCAGCTTTAGCCATAACTCTACCACTAGCAGGATTCCCAGAAATATACTTAGCTTCTACCAAACGATAGTCAGCTTCCAAAAGTAAAAACTCAACTACTTTCCTTAAAGCTTCACTTCCATATCCCTTACCCCAATATTTAGTACCATAACAATAACCAACTTCACACACTTGATCACCAATATAATTTTTAACAACATCAATACTACCAATCAATTCATTAGTAGCCTTAAGACCAACTACCCAACGATAAGTATGATCCTCATTATATAAAGGAATCCACATACCTAAAATTTCTTTTGTTACTTCTATATTTTCATGATAATCCCACGGTAAAAATTTAGACACTTCAGGCTCACTAGCCCAATTATTAAACATCTCCTCTGCATCTTCCATTTTAAACTTTCTAAGAAATAATCTATCTGTCTCTAAATTAACACTACCTATATTTTTCATAATAAACCTCCAATAAGTTTATTTTAACATAAAAACAAAAAAAGAGATATTAATTATCTCTGTAGTTATAAATATTTTCGTAAGTCAATAAATGGTTTACTATTTCTTAATTTATAAAAAGTTTTAGCTTTTACTGTAGCAATAGTACTAGGACTAACACCATAGTCACTAGCTATTTCAACATTAGGCTTACCATCAAATGTTTTATTAATAATTTCTCTATCATCACCAGAAAGTTCTCTAAATATATCTTGCACTTCTTCTCTGTTTTCTTTCTCTTCAAATAACAATGACACATCTTGAGTTTCTTTTAAAGAAGTTATAGAATTAGTAAAATTATCTAAAGAATAACAAGTAATTCTCTTATCTTTTCTAATTTCCAACAAATTAGAAACACTAATACCAAATACTTTAGCAATCTCTTTATTACTAGGTAATAACCCATTAACACTCTTATAATCTAAAATATAATTATCTATATCATTATTTATATTAATAGTTAAAAGACTATTAACCTTCTCATCAATTAAATATGTTCCTATTACTTTCAAAATATACTTCTCTATATTCTTATGTTTATTCGAATTAAAAGTCTTAAGTGCATGATGTAACCCTTCAAAAGAAACACCTAAGAATTCATTTATATCAGAAGAATCACTAAACTTCTCAATCGCTTCAACACATAAATATAAATATTTATCTATCAACTCTTTTTCTATATTTTTATCACTTTGATATAATTTAACTCGCTTCATATAACCCCCAAAACGTTTGCTAATTATATCATAAAACAAGAAAAAAAGCAACTAGCAGTCTATCCCATCTACTACATTGCCTTCAATATCATAAATAATAATTCTTTTGTTTTCGAAAATCGCATAAGTACAATCACTATTACCTCTTGGTAAAGAAATAGAACCTACACAAATAAAGATAACATCATCTTCTTTTTTTATATAAGGAATATGTTCATGCCCATATATCAAAATTCCTTTTTTATTAAAACTATCTCTGTTAGAATAACTATAGTAATGACCATGAGTACAATAAATATTCAAATCATCAACTTCAACTAAAGAGATAACATCCTCAATAGGAAAATCACTAACTTTCACATCTAAATCAGAATCACAATTACCTCTAACACAGGAAAGTCTATCACCAAAACTCATTAAAAAATCTTTAACTTTATAATTATCAAACTCATTTAAATTAACATGATTAAACCCCATATAATACAAATCACCAAGTACTATTATTTTATCAAATTTCTCATTAACATCTAATTCTTTAATATATTCTAAATTAGTAACAATACCATGTATATCAGAAAAAAACAAAATTTTCATAAACAACTTCCCTTCTTCACATTAAAGTTAGGATTATCTTTGCTACAATAATCTTTACTAAGCCACTCATAACCAGCATTACTAGCAACTTTCCATGAACCAATATTATCTTTATCTATTTTCAAAACTATTCTCTTAATATCACTCATATTATTACAAAGATATTCTGTCACTTCCTCTAACATTTTAGAACCATATCCCTTGTTTCTAAAACATTTTCTCGTAGAAGATCTTAAATAAACGTCATTATTACAAGTAACTTCTCCTATATGATAATAACCTATAAGATTATCAGAAGCATTTTCTTTAATAAAATAACCTCGGTCAAACACTAATCCTTCCGCATCCAAATGAGGTTTAAATGATAGACCATTAAATCTTTCTTTTACAGTTTCATCACTCATAAGTTCCTTTAAATATAAAAGATGATCTTTATCATTCTTATCAAAACTTTCTATTGAAAATCTCTTTATCATAAATCTAGTCATTTTACTCACTTACCCTAACAGTAACACCATCAATTTTCTTATATTCTCTATTTCTATTAATTTCCATTTTTTTCTTAATTTCCTCTTCTAAATCAAAACCTAATATTTCAGATAATCCAAGTAAATAAATAGCAACATCTGCAAGTTCACTTCCTAAATCATCTTTCTTCTTACGATAAGCAGAATATGCTTCAGATACTTCTTCGTATAAAAGACAAAATTCCAATGGAATATCTGTTACGTTAAATCCTTTATTTATTTTATTTTGATAAACCTCTTTTTGCATTTTATTTAAACTCATATTACACCTCACATATAAATTATAACATAAAAAGCTTATTTATTAATAAGCCTTTCTATAAAGTTCTTTTATATCATCAACACTAACTTCTCTTGGATTACCACCAGTACAAGGATCATTAAGTGCTGCTTCACTAAGAACATCAATATCTTCTAATTTGAAACCTATTTCTTTTAATGTTTGTGGAATACCCAAACGTTTAGATAAAGAAATAATAGCATCCACAACAGCATCTACAGAATTATCCACATTACTCATATCAAGGTTAAAAGCTAATCCAATCTTTTTAAAACGATCTTCCAAACCTTCTCCATTAAATTTCATAATAAATGGTAATAATAAAGCATTAGCAACCCCATGAGGAGTATCATAAACAGCTCCTAATGGATGAGCCATAGAATGTACAATACCAAGACCAACATTACTAAATCCCATACCTGCAATATATTGAGCCATACCCATCTTATCCATAGCATTTCTATCACCATTACAAGCATTCTCTAAGTTTTCATAAATTAACCTAATAGCCTCTAAATGAAACATATCACTAAATTCATTAGAACCTTTGGTAATATACCCTTCAAGGGCATGCGTTAAAGCATCCATTCCGGTAGCACCAGCAACACTTTTCGGCATCTTCATTAAAAAATCAGTATCCACAATCGATAAAATTGGTAAATCATTAGGATCTACACATACCATTTTCTTTTTATTTTCTTCATCTGTAATAACATAGTTAATTGTTACTTCTGCTGCAGTACCTGCTGTAGTTGGTAATGCGATTAATGGCAAACCTCTATTTTTAGTATTAACAGCACCTTCCAAAGATCTAATATCTCTATGTTCTTCATTAGTTACTAATATAGAAATACATTTAGCACAGTCAATAACTGATCCACCACCAATTGCTATAATATAATCAGCTTCACTATTCAAACATTTATCAAGACCTTCTGTAACATTACTCATAGTTGGATTAGGTTTAACCTCAACATAAGTATCATAATCCAAATTCCATTCATCCAATAATGAAGTAACCATGTTAGTAACACCAACACTCAATAAAACCTCATCACTTACTACTAAGGCTTTCTTAAATTTTCTTTTTAATATTTCTTCTTTTAAATTTAAACGTGCTTCACTTCCAAAATAAGCAACCTCGTTTAAAATAATTCTCTTACTCATAAATCCTCCTATTATATAATACAACTTATACTAACAACCTACAATAATATAGAAAAAAATTTACGGAATATGTACATTTATTTAAAATAACGTCCTAACTTCAATTTTGATTTATCAAGTTTACTTCTTTTTTCATTTTCCACTGGATTATTAACAGCATCTAACAACAATAACATTGCCATTTTGTTAACATTAGGGATAATATTAGAAACTATCTCCTTAACTGGCTTAATATCCGTTACATAAGAAACATCAAAATAACTATACTCTTCATTATTAGTAGTAACATAACCAGTAAATACTTCTTCATATTCATTATCATTTAGTTTAGTAAATAGATAATTTGTCTTAGTAGTTACAACTTTAGGACCAAATTCAGTCCACTTAGACGACAAATAAGTTAACTTCCCAACATATAAATTATTAGCATTAAAAATCTCTCTTTTTTTCATAAAAAATCACCTTTCTATCTAAAGTATATCATAAAAAAAACAACACTATACAGTATTGATTTCTTTATTTAAAATAACGCCCTAATTTTAATTTACTTTTACCTTGTTTTACAACATCAAAAGGAACATCAAAATAATCATATATATTTTCATCGTGATTTAAATACATAACCATTTCAACTACTTTCCATACACCAGCATCATAAAACGCTTTCGCTCCATTTTTCAAATCCTTACGCCATGACATAGAACAAGGATGAGAAGATTTAATAACCATATTATCATCGTTCAATAAACGTTTTGTTCTATCAATTGCTATATCACCCATTAAAACGAACAACACATCTTTTTTTTCACTTAACTGTTCCATAATCATTTTATAAAATTTTCGCCAATACTTTAAATGCTTAGCATTTTTTTCTTCACCTGTAAGTCCTATAGTTAAAGCTGTATTAATCATTAAAAAATCATTACAAGAAGCATTAGTTAAAAAAGCATGAAAATCTTCTTGAGTGGCATTTAATCCTAAATCTTTATTAAATACCTCTCTCATATTTGCTATACTGTCAGGTTCAGTCATAAAATAATACTCTTCCTTTTTTTCATCATATGAGTACTGAGGATATAAAAAAGATTTACCTAAAGCGTGATTTATATTAGGATAAGGGTCCTCACCAACAAATATAACTTTTATTTTATCAATATCCATATCTTTAAAAGCACTAAAAATTTTATCCCTAGTAGGACAAATAATTTGACCATTTTTTTCAGCTTCAGCTAAATTACTAAAAACTTCTTCTAAAACTTCTATATTATCACTGAATAACTTAGCCCACTTACTATCATAATCAAAAGAAGTAATTCCGTTATCTAAAAATAATTTTTCTAATTTTTTCATAATAATCCCCTTTAAAGTTTGTATATTATAACATAATAAATATTAAAAATCAATTAGTCAACGGAGTTAAAATAGTTCTATAACCATCCCAATTCCAAGGTTGACCATCCGTAAGATCAAATGCAAAAATACCTGAATTAGCACCCATTCCATAATATAAACTTCTAATAAAGAAATAACTAGTATAAGCAGATCGATCAGAATTCCAAGTACCAGTATTAGAACTAGATGCAGATACTTCTAAGATCGCATCACCATATCCATAATTATATAGACTATTACTAAGAGATGTATAAGTAGTATAACTAGAAGTAGTTGCATAATTAGATGCAAAAGGATATACCGTTACATATTTAGTAGATAATGTTAAATATCCATTAGCATTCATAGAAGGATATACAAAAGAGGCTCCATTTTCCGTCATAATCGAAGCACCCCTAGCTATATAAGCCGCTACTCTTTCTGTCATTCCACCTACCATATCATACACTCCTGTAATATTAAGAGTTGAAGAACCACGTAACCCAATAGAAGTATAATAAACATTCATAGCACTAAGATTTGCTGTTGAAGAAGCTGTCGAGGCATTTGTATAAACACCTGTTACATTTCCTCTAAAAGGTGAATTATGAGAAGTATAATAATTATTCATATTAGGTTCAATCTTATTAGTTCCATAACTAGACCAAGTTAAATAAGCAAGGGCTCCCCACTCACTATTTTTAACCATATGTGAATCAATTGTATTATCAGTTAAACCATAAAAATCAGTTGCACTATCAATACTTTGCGTAATAGTATAAATATCACCAAAACTAATATTATTGTAACTATACGTTAAAGGATTAAAAACTGGATAAGATATTTTTTCATTTCTATAACCAGAAGCAGCCAAATTTTGTCCAAATACATTAATACTTTTAGGAGAATCATTAGAATAAAAAACATCAGAATAAACTATTGTATCTCCACTATTAGATAAAGTAGTACTTAAAGTACCATTATTATTAGTAATAGCATTACCTTGATATCCTGCCGGAAACTTCGATACCCAAAAACCAGCTATTTCCTCATCCCATTCTCCATTCATATAATTACTATTACTACCATCTACAAAAGAAGGATGAATTCTATAATTACTAGAAGCAATTCTGTCATACTTAGAAATAAAATTAATTGTAATATCTTTAGATGATTCAACTAAATTATATTCATATCTAGGTATCCATACAAAATATCCAACGATATCACTACCATTAATTAAAGTACCACTACCAGCATTCATATAACTACTACGACTAACCTCATCAAGCAACACTACATTAGCCCACCTATTACTTTCATAATCATACCACTCACTACCAACATCCGCTTTATAAACATTACCTAAATTATCAAAAGTAACAGGCACCATACCATCTGCAATAACAGGATGACTACCATTTAATATAGATTCTTTATATAAATAACTTTGAGAAAAAACATACTCTAAAGATAATTCTATCTCTTCGCCTACAGAAGTATTATTATCATAAAAAAGTTCTATTTCAAAAGATGAAGACCCTATAGGTATAACAGTAGATTCTGTTATATTATTAAGTGACCAATTTATATCTACATTAGTATTAGTATGAACAATAATATTTTCTAAATATAAATTTGTTGCATTTTTATTATTAAATGAAACTTTAAACACTGCTCTAGAAGTATTATTAGGTAAAGAAACATTCAATTCAGTCATATTATTAGTAAAAGTACTATTATAAGTTTCATATGCCCCATCTATAAATTCCACTATTTCAATATTAGTAATTCCATATTCATAATCAGGCATAACTACTACTTCCCCACTAATAGTAAGTTCAGTATTTAAAGCAGCATATCCCACTGATATAAAAGTAATAGAAAGAAAAACAAAAAATGTTATAAATATGTTAAGTCTAAAGTTGCCTATTACCATTATACACGCTCCTATTATATATATATTATAACAAAAACAACTAGTTAACACTAGTCGTTTTTAATTATTCTTAAAATCCTGATACCATCCATCTAATGCATCAACTGCACTATCCCAAGCATCAACCACTACATCAGTAGCATCTTCTATATAAGGTTTAGCATCTTCATATTTATCTACCACATAATCTTTAGCATCATCTATATAAGGCTCTGCTGCATTATAACCATCTACAACTACATCTTTAGCAGCTTCATAAACATCAACTGTTGTATCAACTACTATATCTTTATACTTAGTAATAGTATCAATTGTCTCAGGTTCTAAATTCTCTTCGGCATACAATACAATATTATCCTTACCAGTTTTAGCAAGATCAACTATCTTACTCCCTACTTCTCCAGGAATTTGAACTACTTCTTCTTTATAATTAGGAATATATCCTTCAATAAATTGATCTAAATTATAAAAAGTATCTAAGGTAGCTTCCTTAGCATCATCACCTAACTCAGAAAAAGTTTTACCATTAATTTCACCACCATAAAAGATAAAATCAACAAAGGTAATAAAAGATTCTTTTAACATAGAGTTAACTTCTTCAGTAGTAGTATTTTCATTAACAGTATCCACTATAATACTAGCTTCATCATTTAAAGATTGTACTATTATTGTATCATCCTCATTACTAAGTTCCTTATGACTATTAAATTCTACCTTAGTAGATAAAGTAGTTTCTTCAACAACTTCTATTTCTTCTTTAGGTTGAAATATAATAAAAGAAACAACTCCTCCTATTAATAATAAAATTCCCACTATAATAATATTTCTTAATTTAAATATACTCATAACAATCCCCTTTAATGAGCATATTATACCACAAAACACTAATAAAGTAAATCTTTATACACTATATAATCATTCTCTTTCAAAATACAAAATATTATTTTAATTTTACTATTAGTTTCTTTTAAAACTTGTCTAATTGTCTCAATTGCAACAGAACACAACAAATCTTTAGAACAAGAACAATCTCCTTCTGTTAAACAACAAAAAGCAATACTCTTAAATTTTTTATCGATTGCTAACATTAAACAATCTCTATAACAATCCCTAAGTAATTTTAAATCTTTCTTAGTATAATTACAATCAAACACAGGTGCCACTGCATGTATAATATGTTTACAAGCTAAATTATATCCTTTAGTCAACATAATATTACTAATAATATTATCTTCCTCTCTTTTCTCCATGATTTTCATACATTCTCTTCTAAGTTGTAAGCCCGCTGCAAAATGTATTGCATTATCAATAGAACGATGATAAGGAACCAAACATCCCAACATACCACTATTAGCAGCATTAACAATTGCATCTACTTTTAAAGTAGTAATATCACCTTTAAATAAAAATATTTGCTTATTCTCCATCGTAGGTATTAAGTGAGGTACCCTAACAATTCTTTTCTTCATAAGATAAGACTGCAATATATCATCCTGAACCTTATAATATTTTCTTTCCGTAGGAACATCAACACATATACTGATAAGTGCCCTCATCAAACTAAATTGATCCATAACTGTTACAGTATGATCTAAAGCTTCTTTCCTATAATTAGGTACTTTTTCTAACAATAAACTATTAACATACAATAATTTTTCTAATTCACTCATAATAACTCCTATAGTTAAAAAATTATAACATAAAAAAACTAAAACAAAAGGTTTTAGCTCCCATTATTAATTAGTAGTACTTAAACGGTTAAAAAATACTTATTTACATGACTTTATTCTTAAGTAATTTAGCATGTACAACCATTCTCTCTACATCATTAGCATAACATGTTGATAAAGTTAATATTTGATCAGTTTCTAACACTTCAACTCCAAAATCATTTATACTTCTATTTTTAATAACCTCAATAAAATTTACAAATTCTTCATTATAAAATTCAGTTTCTATATAATATTCTTCATTAAGAGTTGTGTAAATAGAAAATATTTCATATTCATAATAACCATCTTCTGTAACAAAGATAATAATTCTATTTTCTTCATTACTATACCAAGATTCAGATAAAGCTTCTTCTAAATCACCAAACATACTATTATCTAATCTATTATGTCCATATATAATAATATTTTTATCAGTTCCATCTAATTTATTCTTATAGTCTAAAAACGGCCATCCTGCTTCATTATAGGACTTATCAAAAGATCTATATAAATAATAATCATTATCTTCAGATTGTACTACTGGATATTCAATATTCGTATTGTTAACTTTCAAATAACCTATCGTATCTTCATTAAGATTAACTAATGATTCAAAATCAATCTTAATAGCAACGTCTTCATCTTCAACTATTTCTATATATTCATCTATTTTTTCTAATGTATTTTGCGTTTTTTGATTATCAAATAACCAAACACCTATTTTATATAAACAAAACACTAATATTAATACAAGTAGTATTTGGATAATAAACAGTATATTTTTTTTATTAAACATAACAACCTTCTTTCAAAATAAGTATCTTTATTATAATATAAAGAATCTTCATATACAAATATTATTATTAATTAATTAAAAAATATTGGAGTATTCAACAAAATAAAGTATAATACTATTAGAGTAAGGAGGCATAAAAATGAAAATAATAGCATTCATTTCTATTTTTATTGGTATTCTACTTATGAGTATAGGATACGCCTCTTTAAATACTGAATTAACTATAAGCGGAGAAGCAGCAGTTCAAGTTGAACAAAATATAAAGATCACTAATATCACAATCCTACAAAGTGAAGGAAATGCTACTACTTCCTATAATCCTAGCTTTACAAATACTACTAGTAATATAGATGTTATTCTACCAAATCAGACTTCAAAAATAACTTTAATTATTGAAGTTACTAATAATACAGATAATTATTATCATCTAGATGATGTAATAGAAAATAATAATACTAATTATAATATAACTTATGAAATAAAAGATAAAGAAATTATATATTTTCCTGAAAGAAGCACTCAAGAAATAGAAATAACATTTTATTATGATAATGTTATTAATACAAATACTGAAATATCTTTAGGTTTAAATTATATTTTTGAAGATATAATTTATGAAAAACTAGAATATATAACTTTCACTGGAACACAGTATGTTGATACAGGTGTGCTAAATACTGGGGACTACATATTTGAAACAGATTTTATGCAAACAGCACTAACAAATAATGACGGAGGATGGATTTTTAATGGAAGAAGCAGTTACAATTATGCTATAGGAGTTTTCGCTGGAAAATATGGTATATTCAATGGATATGGAGCTATAACACAATCTAGTACACCTAGTGCTACTCTTAGCAGTTGGTATTCAATGTATTATTCTAGATCTGAATTTTATATTAATGATTCTCCTCGTACTGTAGTAGGAAAAAAATTAATCCCCTCCGAATATGAAAGAACAATACTAATCGCAGGAGCTACTATTAGCCACAGTGGAACCCCAGATACAAGACACTTTATTGGTAACATAAAATGTTTTAAAATAACAGATGCTACTGATGGAGTAGTTTTAAGATATTTTGTTCCTGCTAAAATAACAGAAGGACCTAATACCGGACAAATAGGATATTGGGACATAATAGAAGATAAGTTTTATCAAAATGCCGGAACAGGAACACTAACAGGAATGTAACAAAAGAAAAGACTATTGAAATATAGTCTTTTTTTATTCTAAGGTTAATTCAACACTTTCAATAATGAATTCAACTTCTTCTTCATCAATATTAATAGTTCCTTCATTTCTATCTTGCCATAGTGTTATATTCATACAACCTTCTCCAATAGGCATAACGTATTGAGTCATTGGATACATTCCACCAACACTAAATCCTTCTAAAGTAACATCTCCTATAACAACATCATCTACATCAACAGCATCATCATAAAACTCCTTATAAAGAGCACATTCACTAGAACTATAGCTAAGACCAATACCAGGATTATTAAAAGGTGCTGTATCAGCATCATCTGCTTCCTTATAAATAGTAATCGCATCAGTCATAGTTTCCTCAGTACCATTAATATAAAAAGGAACAGTTAGCCACCCATCAGGAACTTCCACATTAAACTCTCCTACTTCATATGTTTCAGACACAATACTATCTCCAGCACCACTACAACCTACACAAGTAAGTAACAAAACTCCACACAACATAACTTTTTTAATCATATAATCATCCTCCTTTAACAAAAGGATATCATACATATATATAATTTAAAAGTAATTTATGTAAATATTTTCATAGGCATAATTTTTAATAACTTTTTAGCCTTTGTAACATCAAAATTCTCATCAGTAGATAAAATATCTATAAAAGGAGTCTTTCCACCAGCTTTAATCCCAGTATGTAAAAAACCATTCTTTTCATAAAAAGCCAATCTCTTAATTCGCTGTTCATAATTACTTGCTTCTTTATCATCCATTGTCTCAATAAATAAAGATATTGGTTTATTAGGATATTTCTCAAACATAAGTTGCAACAACTTACTTCCATACCCCTTAGATTGAATCTTATCATTAATTGCTATGTAAAATATAAATAAAGAATCTTTAGATTCAATAGTAAATAAAATACCTACAAACATATCCCCATCATAATAAGCAGAAAATTTATAGTTTTTCATTTTCGTTATCAGTAACAATAACCACATAGGCATTAACTCTTCTTTAGGAAAAGATCTTTTCATAAACTCTACAATTTCATTATAATTATCTAATTTTTTAGTAACTCTTCTTTCTATTAATTCCATAAATCCCTCTCTAAAATAACCATGTATTAGTAAAAAAGTAATATATTGCTTCTAAAAGTAAAAGTATTGAAGCAAATAATATTATAATTGATAATAAAACAGATAAAATTTTCTTAATTAATTCTATTCTTCTCGCAGTTAAAACTTTATTTTTAAAGAAATCTATTACAACATAATGTTTATTAAATATAACTGCTATTAATAAAATAAAGATTGGTAACTGACTTATTAATACCCAAGAAACATTAGCTAAAATTACCTCTATTAAATTACTACTTTGTCCAGTTAAAGTAATAAGTGCTAAAAAAGATGGATCAGTAAGAGCAGACAAAGAAAAGATTAATCCTACAAAGAAAAGACCTTTCTTAATATACTTAGTAAAAATAGACTCCTTCTTCTCCTCTTTAGCAATACTCTTATCTTTATAAAAAACTCTTTCTATGAACCAAAGTAATAATAATATCCCTACTACAAATTCTAATATCATGTATACATAATCAGGAATATAATTAAATAAATTAGCAAAAAAGTTAATACTGTTATCAATTACAAGGTTAGAACTTATTAACCCTACTACTATCGTTCCAAAAAACACAGTTAAAACAAATAAAATAATTTTACTTTTCTTAACACCCATAGCTAATGCTGATATTATTACAATAACACCAGTAGGATCAATACCTGCAAGACCTAATAATAAACTAGTAGGAAACAACTTCATACTAACCTCCGAAATATAATAACAGTATATCATTAAACTAATTAAAAATATATCATATTCTTATCTCTTACATAAAATACATATAAAGGAGAGATAAAATTGAATCAAAAAGATACATTTAAATTAAACTTTTCCGAAAAAATAACCCTAGCAAGTGAACAAGAACATCTTCAAGATTTAAACTTAGAAGAAGCCCCTACTATAACAACTTCAGGTGTTACCGGTAAAGTAAAAGACCAATCAGGAAACCTAATAAGTGGTGCAACTGTTAAACTATTTGACACTACCTTTAATCCACTTACCCATACAACAACTAATGAAAACGGAGAATATATATTTCAAGATATTGAAAATGGACATTATCATGTCTACGCCGTTAAAGATGGTTATTCTCTATCCAATAAAACAGATTTAAATTACAGTGGGAATGACATTACAATGAACGATTTAATTATTACATTAGATCCTAGTTATATAAAAGGAAATATTTACGGATATATATATGATGAGACCGATTTAGGATTAAATAATGTCCAAATAAAATTATTTGATAGTCATGGTAACATTGTTTCTGAAACGATAAGTGCAGAAGATGGTGAATATATCTTATCTAAAATAGATGCTGGAACATATACCATAACTGCATATGCAACTAACTATATTACTAGTACCCCACTATCTATAGAAGTAACTGATAATAATAATTTACAACAAAATATTAACTTAAGTAAAATTATTATAAATAAAAGCGGTACAATAAACGGAACTGTTTATAATTCTCATAAAAATCCAATACCAAATGCTCTAGTAGGATTATACGAACAAGTAACAGAAAATTCATTAATTCTAAGAAATACCTGCTATACAAATTCAGAAGGCAAATACTTCTTTGGATCAGTAGAAGAAGGAACCTGGGTAGTAAAAGCAAAAGTAACTGGACAAAGATAAGTTAAACGTATCTAACTATTAACAACCTTAGCATGTACAACAAATCTCTTTTGTTCTCTCAATTACACTAATAAATAACACAACTAAAATCATAATACAAAAAAAGTCAGATTAATCTGACTTAAGGTGCTAAAAACACTCCAGTTCCATCGTTACCATAAAATTTATCTTCAACTAGTTCCCACATACCTACTTCACCAGTAGAATCTAACTTAGCAGGAACAAAATATCTTAAAACTGTACCATCAGCAGCATTAGTAACTTTAAAGTATTTTCTTTTCCCTTGCATATTACGATTATCTACTGAAACTCCATCATAAGCAAGTAAATTACCACCTATTATAATTTCGGCTTGATACGCTTCAGGAATCAATTTCTCACCAGTTAAATTATAATCAACTCCACCAATAGTTAACCTATCCATTGAAAAATACATTTCATACCATTCATTTATAACAACCCCCGGAGACATAACCTGAGTTATCGTCCCATAAGCAGCTATTACTTGAGGAGAACTATTTACAAATACTCCTAATGAATAATTAGGATTAACTCTTCCACCTACAATCCAAGAACCAGTATTATTACCAATACCCAGATTGGTAATTAAAAACTCATCTTCAAATATATAGTTACCTGTATTATAAAGTTCTGTTTCAATATATTGACCTCCATCACTCTCTATAAATTCTAACTTTTGATAAAGAATATCTTTAAACATATAAACAGAACTTAATGAAATATCAGTAGCTGAAGTAATAGAATTAATATAATAAAAAGATATTTCTACTTCAACAGTACTATTACCAGGCAAATAAATTATTTCTTCATCTTTAATTTCATAAGTAATATTACTATTATCATTACTATTTTCTCTAACCTCATTAAGATGATAATAAACATCTGAGTAATTAGTAATTTCTACCGTAAAAGTTATTTTTGAATCTTGGTTTGGTAAAGATGCACTAATATTACTCATACTATCCGTAAAAGTAGGAATATAAGTAGCATAAGCTCCACCTTCACTAGATAAAAGACTAATATTAGTTATTTTAATACCTGTAGGAGCCTTAACAACAGCATCTCCACTTATAGTTAACTCCGTGTTTAAAGAAGCATAACCTATACTCATAAAAAGAACACATATAAATACAAGACACATCATTACAATCTTCATCGTATCACCCATTCTTTTTATATTATAACATAATTATATTATATGATAACAAAAAAAAATTATCACTTAAGATAATTTTTTATTATTCACAAGTATACTCTTTAGCTTCAAAAGCTTCTTTCATATCTTCGTAAGTTTCAGCTGTAACATCTTCTCTAAATTCTAAAAAAGCTAATGTAGAATCATGATTATCAACTGTTATATTATATACAGAACGAACTTCATCAGTATCAGGATTAGTAACTTCTGCAGTACAATCTAATCCTTCATTACCTGAATAAGCTTCACAAACTGCATCAGCATAATCTTGATCAAATCCACTATCAGAGGCAAATGTAAATTCAGCACTAACTATCATATCTTCTTCATAAGTTATTTTAACAGTGTTTTCTTCATTTCTAAAATCATCACTATAAGTACAAGATACTACCATTTCACTAGACCCACAGGCTGTTACTAATAAAGAACCACCAATTATTAAACCTAAAGCAAATATTTTTTTCATATACAAACCTCCTTTCCTAATTATATTATAAAAAGTTAATAAATAACCTCTTATTTCTAACTAGATAATACCACTGATTGATTAATATGTATATATTTTTCCATATAAATATTTATATTTACAAATTATATGTATATAAAAAG
Organism: uncultured Muribaculaceae bacterium; assembly: GCA_964370085.1. Taxonomy (GTDB): domain Bacteria; phylum Bacillota_I; class Bacilli_A; order RF39; family UBA660; genus CARZYU01. The sequence continues at coordinate 17,332 of CAYJHI010000016.1, forward strand.
AACTAATCTAAAACTAGTTCTAATTTATTCAAACACACTTATTAATACTATCTTCTAGGATTAGCATGAACATCTATAATTGGACTAATTGAATTACCTCGTTCATCCGTTAATGTTCCACCACTAAATTCAAAGTTGCCACCAACATCAAGTTCACTATCACCACCAGAATATATAGCATCAACTTCTACTACAGTAGTCCCTCCAGTTACTATCAAATCCCCATTTGAATCAAGTCCATCTCCTCTAGCGTAAACATATAAATTGCCACCTGTAATTTTAATAAAACCATATTCATCACTTGCATTAACACCATCATCAAGAACAACTACATCTAAATTACCACCATTTATAGTAATAGTAGATCCCTCAATACCTTCATATGCATCTTCTATATTAATATTACCATTATTTATAACTAAATCTGTATCAGCATGCATTGCATCATCACCTGATGATATTTCAAAATCACCATCATTTATTAAAAGTGAATTATTAGAATGAATAGCATCTTCATACGAAGATAATGAAAATACACCATCATTTATTATTATATATTCACCTTTCAATGCCTTCATACTATCTTCAAGTAAATCAGTTGGTTGAACAGTAGTACCAGGTCCTTCTCCAACAGTTATTTCGTTTAGTACTCCATCAAATCCTCCACCAGTTTCAATATTAAATTCACCACCATCTATTTGTAAAGAATTTTGAGAATTTATTCCATCATTACCAGCTTTAATATTATAAACACCACTAGTAATTAAAATATTACCAAGAGAAGTATCAACATCATTAGAAGACTTAATTCCATCTTTGAAAGACACAACAGTAACATCAGCATTTTCTATAGCAACTAAATCTTTACCAACTAATCCGTCACCTACTGAATCAACTACAATCGTAGAATCTTCAATTACTAAATCATCTCTACTATTAATACCATCATTATATAAAGTAGTAACTTCTAAACTACCACCACCAGTTATAAGTAAATCAGTTTTAGAATAAATTGCCGCAGACGGAAACTCAGTATCATTAGTAACAATCTCCCCTTGAGTAATAGTATTATATGAATTATCTTCTAATATAATAATTACATTCTTAGCTTCTACTATATTTATAGGAGTACCTTTATCATTATTGATAACTACATTATTAAACACTAAGTAAACATCACCATCATCGATATCTTTATCAACATTAACATTTATACTTTCATATTCCCCTTCAAAGTTATAAGTACCACTATTAGTAATAACAATATTACTTCCTGTTAATACTTCAACATCTAAATCAACACCACTAGTATCAATATTAGGAAACTCTATATTATCATCAAAAACATCTACATCTCTTAAAACATTATTATTTACAATTAAATAACCAATAATTAAAAGCACTACTAAAGATATACTACCAATTAATTTTTTCTTCATTAATTACAAACCACTTTCTATATTGTCTTGTTTACTAACCATTATTTCCAAATTACCATTCTTAATTCTAAGCTCATCAATAAACTTTTTCTCATCTTTTAAATCTTTTAGTTCTATTTCATATCTAAGTTTAAACAGACTACCCATATTAGTCATTTTAGATGAAACTAAATTATAACTACTTAAATACTTTACAAAAGTCTTTTCAAATACATTTATATAATTTAAACTCTCAGGTATTGTTATAGTAAGCATTCTTCTTTCTATACTCTTACCAAACAAGTTAGATATATTAAGTACAAGTGAAAATAAACATGCAATAATTGAGAATATAACTGCAAATGAAACATAACCCATACCTAAAGTAAGACCAGTACACATAGCCGTAAAAATAGCACCTATTTCCTTAGCAGAACCAGGAACTGATCTAAATCTAACTAAACTAAAAGCACCAGCAACTGCTACCCCTGTACCGATATTTCCATTAACCATTATTATTACCATTGATACTACTATAGGTAATAACGCAAGTGTAGAAATAAAACCCTTAGTACATTTAGTTTTAAAAGCATATATCTTCGCCATAAATATTCCTAATATTAAAGCTACTCCCATACATATTAAAAAACTAACAATATCTATATTAATTGAACTAGTCGTATCAAAAATACTATTAAACATAATTTAACCTCCCTATATGATTTTTAAAATCATTTATTAAATATTTATTATATGCTTCTCCATACTTAGAAAATGAAGTTTGTAAAATATTATTATCTTTTAGAAAACATAAAAACCAATCAGGTAACCCCTTTATAGTTTTCACTTCTAATATAACTGTATCTTCATCTAATACATTCATATCATAATCACTTGCTAAAAATGACACATCTTTATTACGAACTTTAATGTCAAAATCAAAAGTCATTCTAAACTCTTTATCATCTAAACCAATATAAGCTTCTCTATAATATGATAAATGTATCATAGGTTTTATATCATCATATAAACTGATAAAGTACTTAATTTCATTTAAAATTTGATTATCATCATCAATATTATCAAGGTTAAATAATTCATCACTTTTATTTAAAATTATTCTTCTTTTATACACAATACCAGCTAATTTCTTTTTAAGTTCCACAAAGACTTTATCATTTATTAAAGTATCTCCATACATTCTCATTCTAAGTTTTTCTTTATATTTAGGTTTCTCTAAAGAATGACGAATTATTTTATAATCATCTGTATCATAATAAATATTAGTAATCTTATTTCTCTTATATTCATCTATTTCCATATACTGACTCATCAACTTAACTAAGAGATTGTATTTATTATATGTTAATTTATATTTCATCTCATGTCTTTTAAAAAACATTTGTTTACTCATAAAATCACCTCAATAACAGTATATGATATGAAACTTAAACAAAACTTAAATATAAAAAAAACATTATTTCTAATGTTTTAATAAGCACCTTTAGAATAAGTCACTTCATAACTATGTGTATATATTTCAAAAACAATTCCAAATGGATCTTCAACATAACACATCTTATAAGGTTTTTCATTTGGGTAATATTCTCTAATTGGCATACGTTGTTTACCACCATTATCAACTATCTTTTTAATCATTCCTTCTATATCTGGATCTTGTATAGAAAAATGAAATAGACCAGTTTTTCTAAATTCAAACTCTTGCTTTTCTTTGTCGTTACCAACAAACTCAAACAACTCTATACCAATACCATTAGAAGTCACCATATGTGCTATTTTAAAATCACCATGTCCTTTACCAAACACTTCTTCACACATAATACCTATAGCAGAAGTACTTTCTTCTTTAACAGTAGATGGTTTCATTACTATATACCATCCCATTACTTCTTTATAAAACTTTACCACCTGTTCTAAATCAGGTACAGACAAACCTATATGAGAAAATGCTCTTGGATAATTCATTATTAATCCTCCTTATATATTAATATTATAATTTAGTATAATTATTAAAACAATAACGTACTTTTTTGTACCTATAAATCCTCAAGAGTAATTTTATTTTTATTCGCATACTCTTTAGAAAAATTACAAAAATTTTCAACTAACGGTATAAGCTCTTTATATTGATCAGATAATGAATATTCAACATTTAATGGTTTCTCACATACAACAGTTCTTAATAATATATTACTCTCTTCTAATTCCTTAAGCTGAGTTATAAGCATTTTATTACTTATATCAGGTATACCTTTTTGTAATAAAGAAAACCTATTATCCCCATTTAAAACATGCCATAAAATCCTCATTTTCCACTTACCACCTAATAAATCTATTGATAACAATAAGGCACAAGTATATTGTTTCTTAATCTTCATAAAATATTCCCCTCTACCATTTTAGTATACCACTTCTTTATAAACTTATAAAAAAGAACATCGATAATCGATGTTCCCGAAAAACTATAATTATAAAATAACAACAATTTCGTATTTATCAATATCAGCAACAGTAAGATCAACAAGAGTCATCTCTTCACCAGTTTCATTTTTAATAGTTATATTTTCAGTAACAGATGTATCATATAACATATCACCCCTATCATCAGACAAATTTAATAAATTATAACCAAATAACACAAAGAAATATGATATAATATATACTATACTAGAATTAGGAGACAGCATGAAAAAGATAGAACTCACAATTACTTTTAGCATCTTCATAAGTGTCTTATTTATGAGTATCGGTTATGCCTCTTTAAATACAGAATTAACTATAAGTGGAGAAGCAATAGTATCAATAAATAAAAGTATTAAAATAACAAACATTAATATAAAAGAACAATTAAACGATGCATACGAAACATATAATTCCTCTTTTTCGAGTGACAGTTGCGAACTTCATATAAATCTTCCTAATTTAAACTCTTCTACTACCTATACATTATCGATTACAAACAGTACTACAAACACTTATTACTTAGGAGAAATAGAAGAATTAATTTTTACAAATGACAATATATACTATGAAATTTTAAACAAAGACAATATAGTATTTACCCCTAACAGTGATGTTAAAATTGACATTAAATTATCTTATAAAGATATATTACCAGAAAATAAAGAATTATCTTTAAATTTAAAGTTTAATTTTATTGAAAATTATAAAGAAGAAATATTAAATGGTGCTACCCCTATTTTAAATGATGGATTTATACCAGTAACAATTGCAAATAACGGAACTGTCTACGTAGCAGATACACAAGAGGAATGGTATCGTTATGAGACTAAAACATGGGCTAATGCTGTTTTAGTAATTGATCAAACAATAAACTATAACATAGGAGAAGAAATTCCTATGAACGAGATAAAACAGATGTATGTATGGATACCAAGATATTCATATGATCCTAATTCTATCGAAAATGAAAACAACGCTATAGACATAACGTTTGTCAACAATACGACTCCTGCTCATCCTGCTTTTACTTTCGGTGAAGATGAACTAAAAGGCTTTTGGGTTGGAAAATTTGAAACAGGTGTTGAGTTTGGAGAAGACATGACTGCCACTGAAACACACTTCTCCATTAAACCAAATATATATTCAATCGGACCTATGGATATATATACTATGTATAACAATGTAATCAAAACTAATAATAATTATGGATTAAATTCAAACAGTGATTTACACGTAATAAAAAACACTGAATGGGGAGCAGTTAACTACTTGACCCACTCTATTTATGGAATTTGTACAACATCCACTAATTGTACTCCGATGGTCAATAATTATTTTCAAAATGAACAAAACCAAATAATAACAGGATGCGGAGGAACAACCAGACCAACTACAACCAGTGGAATTTATAATGTAGAAATATGCCCAGTTGATTATAGATGGAATACTATTAATGGTTATAAAGCAAGTACTACTAATAATATAAGTGGAATATATGACTTATCTGCTGGAAAATACGAATACGTAATGTCTTTCATGAAAAATACTACCGGTGGTGTTCATACCGCTTCTAGTAAATTTACTCAAAGCAATCTTCCAAATTCTAAATACTATGATTTATATGAAGAAAACACTGATAATACAAACTCTTCACTAGCAATCACAGGTGATAGCATACTAGAAATTAAAGATTCTACACTAAAATATACATGGAATAGTGATTATGCAATATTTCATACAACAAGCACTCCATTCATTGTCAGAAGTGGTAGAGTTGGAAGCTGGCACTATGCAGGAATGTATGCTTACTACGGAGTTACCGGTAGTTCATCTGGTGGTGTAGGTGCTTTTGCTACTCGTAATATAATATCACCTATCTGATAGATAACTAAATTAAAACAAAGACATTTGTTTCTCAACAATACTCCTAGTATCTCTATCAGTTATAATCGCATCTTTTCTTACTTCACCTATTAACGTAGGAGATAAAGGATTATGCATTTTCATATTATTATTAGAACTCTCTTCACTTTGAAGAGCATAACAATAATTACAACCATTATCACAACAATTATAAGTACCTATCTCTATACTTTCTACACATCTACACTCTTCTCTTTGATTCCTATCAATCTTAACATTTACTTTTGTCCCTAAAATCTTTTCAATTAATTCTTTATCAATACAAGCACTTTTCTTAATATTATAAAAAGATAAATCAACTTCTTCACTACAAGTAAACAGTTCTATATTATTTCCTTTAGCTATTTGTGAAAAAGACTTAGCTATCTCATTTATTTTATCTTTAGTAAGCAAATTAGCAGGATTGCTACCCATTCTTCTAGTAACATTTTTATAGTCATCTACAAAACTAATAATACATCTATTAGTATAACCCTTTAACTTACTAGCCATAAAATTAAACATCTTAACATGATATTCTACCGTAAATTTATCATCAATAATAATCGGATCATATCGCCATACCATCTTCTCACTGCCTAATCTATTACTTAAATATATAAAAGAATCTAATAGTTCTTTTTTATTAGGTAAATTTCTTTCAATACTCCTATCATAAGGCGTCATAGTAAACTGAAAATAATAAACATATCCCATTTTATCAATTTCATCTAAATATTTTATAAAAGGAATAGGATTCTTAGTCCAAAAGACTATTATATCAACAGCTTCTTTAGTAAGTATTGCTTTAGAATATCTATTTTCATTATAAGGATTTTGTATTAAAACATAACCTTCTCTTAACCTATTTAAAAGCCATTCTCCATAAAAGGAAGGAATATCAGTTCTTCTAGTTGCACTAATAATCATTTGTTATTCTTTTCCATCTCTAATAAATATTCTTTCATTTGAAGTCCTCCAGCATACCCAACTAACTTACCACTAGTACCTATAACCCTATGACACGGTATAACTATCGTTATAGGGTTTTTATTATTAGCTAAACCTACCGCTCTACTAGCCTTCTCATTACCTACTAAAATAGCAACCTCTTTATAAGTTCTAGTTTCCCCATAAGGAATAGTAAGTAAAGCATCCCATACTCTCTTTTGAAATTCAGTACCATCTAACTTATACTTAAAAGTAAATTCTCTTCTAGAACCCTTAAAATATTCTTTCACTTCATTAAAAATGCTATCTGTAAAACTAGTCTTATTATTATTATTATCATAATTATTATCCACTTCATTAATTCTTTTTAAATAAATAACAAAATCTTCTTCATATCCTATTTTTATTAAACCTAAATCAGATTTATATACT
>CAYJHI010000017.1:0-22419 GCA_964370085.1 uncultured Muribaculaceae bacterium
TATAATGGTTAACAAGTTCATTCTTATTCTTATTATGAATTCCTGCTAAATATCTTTCTGCTATTGCCATACCAACTGCACTAGCAATACCTTGTCCTAATGGACCAGTAGACATCTCAACTCCAGAAGTCATCTTATATTCAGGATGCCCTGGTGTAATCGAATCAATTTTACGAAAATTTCTCAAATCATCAATCGTAATATTATGACCTGCCATAAATAAAGTTGCATATAACAAAGCAGAACCATGTCCTGCACTCATCACAAAACGATCTCTATTTATCCATTTAGGATCTTCATTATCAAACACCATATTCCTAGCAAATAAAGTATAAATAAGTGGTGCTGCTCCTAATGCAATACCAGGATGACCGCTATTAGCTTCTCCAATCATATCTAAAGATAAAGATCTAATTTGATCAATTGTCTTATTATCAATAATTACTCTCTCATCTTTTCTCAACATAAATAATACCTCTCTCTATATTAAAAGTATAACATCTATCAAATAATAAGTAAACTCACTTTACACCAAGAAAAAAGAATGAACAAATTCATTCTCTTATATATCCACTAATCAGTCACCACTATAAAATTAGTATAATCAGTATACTTAATAACCCCTAAATGATTAGTCTCTATTACAACACGGTAAGTTCTATTTGGTAATACACTAGTATCAATTAAATTCAAATTAATTAAACTCTCCGTTTTCAAATCATCCGGATTAAAAACAATTATATCGTTAACTGGTTTTACTAAAGTACCATCAATAACAGCATTCTCTATAAGATTATTCTGTTTTATATAAGTACCATCTACTTTCTCCCATATATATAACCTCGTTGTAAAATTAGTTTGATTATCATAGTCTATATAATTAAATTTAAATGGTATAGAAGAAACACTATCATATAAAATCAATTCATCAACTCCATCAAGTTCAATAAGTAACGCTGGCTCATGAGATTCATTAACAGTAAATGCCACCTTATTAGTCGCATATATTTCTCCTTCAGGTTCATCATATTTAACTAAACTATGATTAATATTACTAGAACTTAAATTACCAACACCACTATGAAAAATATACTCTACAGTTGAAAAATCTCCAGCATTACCAAGTGGAATCAAAAAGTAATCATTATATTTTAAAATCCTATTACTTTCTCCTACTAAATCCAAATTACCAACTAATTCAAGATAAGCATCACTAGATAACGCCTCTTCAAACTCAACCTTTAAAGCTAAAACAAAATTTTGAAACTCTGTATCTACTCCACTACCAACAGTATTTGAAAACTCTAATTTAACATTCATCTCCCCATTATTAACAACATGCTTAGAATAACTAGGAGTAATAGACAATTCTCTTTCCTTTGTAATCTCTATATTATAACCACTAGTATAATTATCACTTCCACTATTAGATATCATTCCCATTGAAACATTATAATTACCAACAGCCAAATAATTACTATCAAATTCTATAACAAACACAAAAGACTTTAAAGATTGATCACTATTAACATAGTTACTATTATCACTCATATTCTTAAAATCAGTCACTAATATTTCATCAATAGTAGTACCCACTTCATAATAATAATAAAGTGGACTAGAAGTATAATTATTACTTCCATCTACCTCTACTTCAGAGACATCTATCATTTTAATCTTTGTTCCTACAGGTAACATTGAACTAAACTTCAAAGATAAATTATCATAAGTATTATAATCATATAAATTAGAAAACTGCGCTGTTATACTACTATTTTGCACTACTGAGATAGAAGTAACATCATTACTAATTATCTTATAATGACTCCCCTCTGCAATAGTATTATCAACACTAGATATATTTAAAGACTTTCTTTTAACATCAAGTTTAAGACAATACTTAATCCCTAAATTATCCCCTATATAAATTTCTATATATTTGGAAGAACTAACATCAAGTAACCTATTATAACTAGTAATATCAAATGTAATAGTGCCCGTATTATCACTTAACAAAGTTCCTAAATAAAGAGGACTATTATTAAAACTAGCCAGTTCTACTACACTTCCATTATTCAAAGAAGCTTTAACTCCAAAAGTATTATTTACAGTATTTAAATTAGTCAAATCTTTATTATTATCAATAACACTACTATTAACTAAATCTAAATTATATTCTTTTACATCTAAAATAGATATATTCTTATTTTCAAAATACTTAGGTAGTTGAAACTCTAATTTATTGCCAACTTCATCATAACTAGCAAGTATCTCTTCTTCATAATTAGTTGCATATCTCAACATAACTTGAACATCATTAGAAAAAGTATGTACATTAGTTGTATTTTCAAAACCATTAGGTAAATATTTTTGCCATCCATAAGAATTAAATTTAACAACACTTCCACTGTAATAACCAGAATTATCATAACTAGCATCTAACTTATAATCAAGTTGTAATGAGACAAAATCCTCAGTATAACTATTAAGCATCGAATTTTTAATTCCAGTTATTTTAATCATTGTAACTTTAGTTATATCAGCAATAGTACTAAACTCCTTCCAATCACTATCCGTAAGTTTTATATTACCATCACCATCTACTAAATCAGTACTGTCAGTATATAAAACTTTATATATATCACCATTATCACCAGAAATAATCACTTCTTTTGACAATTCAAAATTAAACATATTATTATCTATACCCATCTGATTAGGATAAACAATACCAGCTTTAGGAATAGGGATATAATGATAGAAATCCTCTCCTGCTACAATACCAGGAAAATTATTTTCAACTGTGACTTTATAAGTAGCCGTACCTTCATTAAGATTACCATTAGAATCACTAACTATATAGGAGTAATCATCAGATGTAAAAGCCCCTCCATTAATACTAATTTCATTTTCAAATTCAACTACATTAGTATTTGGCATAATAGTAACTGTTTTAGAAATAGATCTATGACCTACTCTTTTATCAAGTATACCATTTCCATCAAAATCATAAGGCTCCAAAATAGCACTATATGTAACATTCGCCCCATTCTCTCCTATATAAGAAATATCAAATAAATCTACTAATGTTAAATTCATTGCCGGATCTGTATCAACATTAAAAAATACTGATACTGAATTATTTAAATCAACTCTATTCAAATTACCGACACTATCGAAGAAAGGTCCACCTATTCCCACATCTCCTTCATTAAAAGAAATGGTATAAATAGTTTCGTTAGTAGCAGCATTAAACTTAGAACTAATCATCGGAGTGACTAACAACCCTTTATGCATAGCTAGGATTGAACTCTCATCTATTGTAAGACCATCAGGTAAAACATAATAAAGTTCTGGATTTTCACTATATAACGAGTATCCATAAGGGTAACGCATCATATTTAATACTGACTCTATTCTAAGAGATTCCCCCGCTTGTATTTGCGATTCAGAAATATTAATATTCTCTATTGATAAGGAGTTATTAGCAGAAGCAGTAGATGAAACAAAGTAATTTTTAGAAGTTACTTCCGTTTGATCAACCCCTATTTCTTCTGTAATAACAATTGTGTTCATTGCTCTTTCACCACTTAAGTTATGTTGTCCATAATAAGTACCAGGACATCCAACATATTGAGGTGCACCAATACAGTAATAAGAAGTAGCAGCTTTTATATAATCCATTTTATATGATATTTCTTTAAACGAAACAACATCTGGATCTAACTGATTATCTGGATTTTTAAGATTATAATCTGCTACTACTTTAGGTATGGAAAAAGATGCCGTATATCCATAAGTACCAGGTGCAGCATGAGAAGCAAAATCAGTATACACACCTCTTCCAACTTCATTAGAATATTCATCTATAAGTACATAATTAACATCATAATTAACATTACCATTCTGTGGTAAATACATAGATGTAACATCAATAATATTTCTCTCATTAGAATTAAGTTCTATATCAGTATCAAATAAATATTTTATTTCAACAGGATTACTATTTTCTAACCCCTTATTAACAAATGTCATATATCCAAGAGTAGATTCTACTTCATCATCTTCATTTTCATAAATATAACGGCTATATCCATAAAACTCTACTTTAACATTATCAATAATAGTAGCACTAACACTTTTGTTACTAGTATATTCTACATCACCATAACTAGTAGTATTCAACGTATAACCATATGTAACATTATCTCCTACTTCAAACTTATCTTCATCAAAGATAACAATTGGAGATACATAATGACTAGTACTAATATAAATGTCATATGCCGTAAAAACTATCTTAGTAGGATCACTAGTATCCATAATCCATTTATCCTTATAATAATTAGTATTAAAGAAAGTATTAGTATCTTCTCTAATATACCTTGCATAATCAACCCCATCAGTAGGTAAATGAAATTCAACAGAAATTTCTTTATAATAACCTAATAAAACAGAAGTACCTGCAGTTGATAAATCCACTTCATATTTAGTTCCAACTGTTTTAGGAGCATAATAAGTATCAACAGAATAAGGTCTATTATTAGAAAATTCAACTTCATTTAGTTTCTTAGTATAAACAGAACTCCCCTCAGTCATAACAACAGTAATTGGATCAAAGTCACCAGTAATATTATTATTAATCATCGCATCTTTATTCCATATATTGTAATCAAATGTAACCGGTATAACAATGAAATCCTCTAACGTTGATAAAGAACTGTAAGTATAAGTCAGCGTACCAGTTCTGTTATTAAAATAAACACCCGCACCTTGACCACCAGTTCCAGATAAACCAGAAAGTTTAGTAAAACTCGCATCTAGTATATTCCCAATAGCAGGAGTCCAAGTAGTAGTAGTAATATCCGTATCTCCATCATACCACTGCATTCCTACAGGTAATTTAATTTCAATTGTTCCACCAGCAGCTTCCGTAAAATTAGGTTGAATAACTAAATATCGAAGTGGTTCCAAATAATTCCACGGCGTAGAAACAGAACCAAGTTCTGTCAGTTCCACTCCACTCTCATAAGTACTATCATCATATAACCATGCTGTAAACGGAACATTATCTGCTAAAACAACTGCACCAATATTCATAACACTGCTATTAGAAGCAACTAAGACACTATCCCCCGCTTGATAATCAACTTCACCATCATTATTTATATCATATCCTAAAAAAGTTTCACCAACCTTAGTATCATAACCAACTTGAGCAGGATAAGGCAAAACAATTTCACCATCTTCAATGGTAAGAACTCTATTAGTCAACAAATCACCATTAAGATTAAAATTAACACTCTTAGAAGTCTCATTCCAAAATACACGACCAAAATCCATCAGAAAAAGAACTGTTATTATAAACAACATAAATGTAATAATATATATTTTTTTACGATAATGAGCTGCAATCATAAATTTGTCCTACTTTCACTATTATAAATAATATTTTAATTAACTATACTAAATTTATTATTAGTATCTATTTTATACAAAGAAGAAACATCTTCTTTAAAAAAACGAAAATAATAAACAGAGTTTTTATCCAAATTCACTTTAAAGGTACTATCAGTAATATCATAAATACGATAATCTGTTCTATCAGGTAATAAAGAACTAGGTTTACTAAACTCTACTTCTCCAAAAAGCCCCTCTGTTTCCACTTTCATCGTAACAGTAAAACTATTAACATTATCATCAAGAGTAACCAACGCATCATTCTCTTGCAATTTATCATAAACTTCAAATATAGCAGATAAAGTACTACGATAAGGAGAAGTAGAAGTAACAGATAATTTAAAAGAATACTTACCATCAACATAACCATCAGAAGGTATCTTTACCTTTAATAGAGAAGTTTTTAAATTACCAGAAGCATCAAAAGATCCAATATTAATATTTGATGCAGGAATATTAGTACTAGTAGTAACATCATAAGTAATAGTATCAATAGAATATCTTAAATCATCAATATAATTTCTAATTTCTATTATTAATTCACCATTATCCCCAAGATCAGAAATAGTATAAACCGGAGTTTCATTTTCTTTTAAATAATCACTATCAAAATAAAATTCATTAAGTCCAACTGTTATCTTTTCAGAAGTATCTTGTAATACATAACGAGACAAAGTAACTGCCGAAAAACCAAGCCCTATAGCTAAAAACATAATAATATAAGTTGACGGCTTTTTAGCCCACTTTTTCATTTTATCCATCATATATAATACCTATCCTTTTTGTACTGAATCCACAATTATCTCAATAGCATCTATTTCTCTGCTATAATCAGGATCCGTCATTTTATCTGTGCAATCTATAGTGATTTTATATGTATGAGTTTGTTTAACACTATGTAACAAAACACCACCTGTTGATATAAGTTCATAATTATCTCCCTCAAAAGTTGAAGAATATACATTGCCACTTTCAGGATCAACCACTTCGATTTTATAATCAAAAGGAATATTACCAAAAGTTTTAAGTGTAATTGTATAATCCTGAGTAACATCACTAACAACATCATTTTCAAAATTAACAATAGAAAATGTATAACTACTCGCTTCATTAGGAGAAATAGACTCTAAAAATACTGTTTGCGCTTCATTTAAAGTACTGTCCAAATATACTGAAGCAACCTCTAAATTAGTCCCCCCCTCTTTACTAGAGAAAAAGGAAGAAAATGTAGTAGCAAGTTCTAATATAATTGCAATCACAATAACAGCCATACCACATATTATCAATTTACCACGTCTCGTCAATCGCAATTACATCACCACCACACACTTTTTACCTTATATAATTATAACATAATTCGACATTTCTAAACAAGCCTAAAAAAAAGAAGCACAAGTTAATTACTTATACCTCTTTATTTTAGAAACATCTAATTCTTTATCTAATTTAACATTATCTTTAACTTCAATAAAAGCTTTCTTTAGTTCAAAATCCATCCCATGTAACCACTCATTGATACTACGTTTTAAATTAACTTGTTCTTCTTTAAATGAAACGACATCTTTAAACTCTAATTCACATGAAGCGTACTTTTCAGGAACACCCTGCTTTAAACTGAAAACAGGACCATAACCTACATTAGCAATAACATCGACATTATATTTAGTAAAAGTGTTATTAGCACCTTTACTAACACGATACATATTAATCTTTTTATCATCAATTTTTCCTAATAACAAGTGCTTAACACCTCTACTCTTAACAACACCTTCAAAATATCCATCATCTTCAACAATAACACTTCCAAATAATTTATGATCAACTTTATTTTTCTTCCTAATAACATCTTCTCTAACATAACACACTAAATTCTTAACTTTCATAAACACTCCTTGGCTCTATATTATAAAAGAAAATAAATAAAATTACAACAAAAAAAGAACTATAATAGTTCTTAAATTCTAGTTGGTGCGGGTAACAGGAGTTGAACCTGCAAGCCTTGCGGCACTAGATCCTAAGTCTAGCGCGTCTGCCAATTCCGCCATACCCGCATGTATGGTGGACCCTATAGGACTTGAACCTATGACCGCCCGGTTATGAGCCGGATGCTCTAACCAACTGAGCTAAGGGTCCATACCAATAAATAATAACATAATTATTAGTACAAATCAATACTATTAAATAAAAAAGTATCAGAAGATACTATTTTTGTAACATATTTAATAAATTTACTTTAAACATATCTTTTTCTGGATGCTCTTTTGATATCATAACACCCTTATAAGTAGTAAGTTCAGCACGATGACCTTCATCTAAAATACCTTCTGGAGTAATATTAGTTAATAGAATAATTCTATTTTCTTCATATACAGTATAATGTATTCTAATTTCTCCATGTACCTTAGCAAATAATTCATCTGTCGGTAACTTTAACTCATAAGTTTTAGTATTATTCTTTTTATCTATTGATTTTAATTCTCCAAGAAATTCTCCATTTTTTAACGATGGATAATAATCAAATGTTAGTTTCTTATATGCAAGCATATTATATTTTCTAACTGATCTTTCTTTCTTACGAAAATCATTTTCATCCAAATATTCAAACATAAATGTCTGTTTCATAATATTCAACCCCCTGTATCCTAAGTCCCTGAACTCTTAAGATGTGTATATTATACCACAAGATCATCTAAAAGTCAACAAAAACCTACGCTACAAAAGAAAAAGAGTTAGTTATTTACAAACTCTTCTAGTTTTTCAAGTGGCATAAAACCACTCTTTTTACTAACTTCTTCTCCATTATTAAATAGAAGTATAGTAGGAACAGACATTATTCCATACTCTCTAGCAAGATCTTGATTACTATCAATATCTACTTTAACAACCTTAACATCCGTTCTCAATTCACTAAACTTTTCTAGTACAGGCGACAACATCTTACAAGGACCACACCATTCAGCATAAAAGTCAACCAATACTTTACCTTCTTTTATTTCATTTTTTAAATCGTTATTTTCTATATAAACCATATTCTCTCCTATCTATATTTTCCTAATATATTTTCAATACCACCTACAGTATTAAGTTTACCACTTTTAACTAAATCGTCAACACTAGAAACAGTTACAACTTCATGTTTAAGCATACTATCAAGTGCATTAAGATTAAATTCGTTAACATCTTTAGTATCGTTATACTCAACAACATAATCATGTATTTCAGTAATACTATCACTAGTACCTTTAATAACATCTGTAAGCACCGGAGTATAATTAATCATTCCATGAGCTATACCAGAATCATTAAAAATTTCTAAATTAAATGCCGGTTGTCTAAATAAAACAAGAGCAACTAAGATAATAACATACCCTTCTATTAAACCTAATATGAATCCCAAAATCTTACTAGGAATAGCAAGAATAATAGTAATCTTTAATAGTTTCTCAAATGCCCCAGTCACTAAAGTAACCAATCTAAAGACTACCATCAATAATGCAAATACTATCAAAAATGCCAAAGCTTGATACAATAATATATTTAAACTAACAGCACCTCCACCTTCTCCAAAAAACTCAAAAAAAGGTAGTGAATTCATAAAGAAATCCGCAATTGGATTTTTAAACATAAACGATAATACAAATACTAAAATAATTCCAACAACATTAACTGCTTCTGCAAAAAAACCTCTCTTAAAACCAATAACCCCAAATAAACCAATAAATAAAATAATAACTACATCAATAATATTCATAACTCTAATCCTTCCTATATTTATATTATAACTGAATTTGTAGAAATATGCTATAATAATTATGAGGTGTTATTATGAATATTGTATTTAAAGTAAATGATGAAGTAAAAAATAAAATGATTGAATATTATCAAGATAAAAAAAGAGATAAAGTTATACCCTATGTTGTCTTTCAAGCAGAAGAAGAAGATACTGTCATAACTTTATACGAATCAAATAAAGTAATGTTTCAAGGATTAAGCGCTGACGTAGATGCCTCTATGTGGCAAATAATGATGGGGACACAACCAGTTGATCAAAAAGAACAAGAAAAAACTTATAATAAGTACTACAGTTGTACTTCCATCGGATCAGATGAAGTTGGAACCGGAGATTATTTCGGTCCTATTGTCGTAACTTCTGCTTATGTCAAAAAAGAAGATATTCCGTACCTAGAAAGTTTAGGTATCAAAGACTCTAAGAAATTAGATGATGAAAAAATATTAAAAATTGCTAAAGAAATATCTAAAAAAATAAAGTACAAAAGTACTATCCTTTCTAACAAAGAGTATAATGATAGCCACAGTAGTGATTTTAACATGAATAAAATAAAAGCTATTCTTCATAACAAAGTATTATATCAGTTAGTACAAGAAGAAACAAACTATGATTATATTATTGTTGATGAATTCGCCAAAGAACATAGTTATTACAATTATTTAAAAGGTATGAGTCCTATTCAAAAAGATATTACTTTTATGACCAAAGCCGAAGATAAAAATCTTGCCGTAGCATGCGCTTCTATTATAAGTAGATATATCTTTCTAAAAGAATTTGATAAGTTATGTGATAAACTTCACTTACCACTAGTCAAAGGTGCAGGACCTGCCGTTGATAAAATTGGTGAAGAAGTAGTTGAAAAATACGGAAAAGAAAAATTAGAAGAAGTTGCTAAATTAAATTTTAAAAATACCCAAAGAATCTTAAAGACACTAGTTATCTAGTGTTTTTTTGTTTTACCTAATAATTACCATAAGCTTTTTTTAAACTTTTTGCGAATAATATATTAGAAGCATTTAGAACTAGACTACTGGTACTCAGGGGGACTTCGGTTGACTGAGGAGGTGGTAATATGTATAAGAAAGATTTCTTAATCTTGTCTTTACTACTTATTATTGTTTTATTAATCACCTATTTACTTAGGATTAATTAATAAAAAAGATTCAACTCACTCAGTGAATTGAATCTTACTCCCACCAGTAAGCTCTAGATACAACTCTAGATGCTTCCCACTATTAGTTTACCATACTTTATTTTAATTACAAGTACCAATAATTACCATAAGCTTTTTTTAAACTTTTTGCGAATAATATATTAGAAGCATTTAGAACTAGACTACTGGTACTCAGGGGGACTTCGGTTGACTGAGGAGGTGGTAATATGTATAAGAAAGATTTCTTAATCTTGTCTTTACTACTTATTATTGTTTTATTAATCACCTATTTACTTAGGATTAATTAATAAAAAAAGATTCACCTCAATACTTGAAGTGGATCTTTCCCTCACCAGTAAGCTCTAGATACAACTCTAGATGCTTCCCACTATTAGTTTATCATATTTTACTATAATTACAACTGTTAAAATTATCCAATTAAAGCAGCCAATTCCATTTTTTCTTTTTCTAAGTTTTCTTTTTCTTGTTCCACCAAAGAAGCAGGAGCTTTCGCTACATAGTTTTCATTACTTAACAGACCCTCTCTTCGTTTAATAGAAGCCTGTAAAGAAGCAATTTGTTTTTCTTTTAACATTCTATCTTCTTCTGTTTCCTCTTTTTCAAAGAAAACAATCATACTATAATTTTTAGTAAATACATCATATGCTTTAATATTTAATTTTTCACTAATAACAGAATCATTAAGTTTCAAAATATTTTTTATCAATGAATAGTCACTATCGTTGTTAATAAACACTTTTAAATCATTAGTCATTTTATTTTCTAATTTAATATTTCTAAAAGACTTAATAAACTTAATTTGATCATCTATATCAGAAGTTTCAACCTCAAATAATAAATTATTATCTACTATCGGATATTCACTAATCATGATAGATTCAGTATCTTTAATAGGTAACATTTGATATATTTCTTCTGTTATAAATGGAGCAAACGGATGTAATAACTTTAATATTTTATCAAGTACATATATCAAAGTAGATTTAGTACTATTTTTATCTAAAGAGAACTTACTCATTTCTATATAATTATCACAGAAACTTTCCCAAATAAAATTATATAAGTCACTTCCAACCAAGTTAAAGTCATAATTATCCATATTCTTAGTAACTTCACTAATTACATTTTGTAACTTAGTTAAAATCCATTTGTCTTTTGCTTCTATCTCTGATAAATCAATTTCAGTAAAATTTTCCGTATTCATTAATACATAACGAGAAGCATTCCATAATTTATTAAGGAAATTCCAAGTAGAAGATACCTTCTCAACATCATAACGAAGATCCATCCCAGAAGCTGTATTAGTTGATAAGAAAAATCTAAGTGCATCTGCCCCATACTCCTCTATAACATCCATCGGATCTACTCCATTACCTAAACTCTTAGACATCTTACGACCATCTTTATCACGAATAAGACCATGGATTAAACAATCTTTAAAAGGTCTAGTATTAGTAAAGTGAAGCCCTTGAAAAGTCATACGATTAACCCAAAAAGGTATAATATCATAACCAGTTACTAAAACATTATTAGGATAATACTTTTTATAATCTTCTGTTTCATTAGGCCAACCCATTGTTGAAAAAGGCCATAAAGCACTAGAAAACCATGTATCTAACACATCATTATCTTGAACCCAACCTTCTCCACTAGGAGCTTCCTTACCTACATAAACTTCATCACCTTTGTACCACGCAGGAATTCTATGACCCCACCATAATTGTCTAGAAATACACCAATCATATGTAATCTCCATCCAATGATTCATAATTTTTTCAAATCTTTCAGGTACAAAATTAACTTTATTTAAAGCATCTTTTTGATTTTCTAAAACTCTATCTGCAAGAGGTCTCATTTTAACAAACCATTGCTTTGATAAATAAGGCTCTACAATCGCATCAGTTCTTTCAGAATGACCAACACTATGCGTCATTTTTTCTATTTTAATTAACAAATCTTCTTCTTTTAGTTTCTCTATTAATTGCTTTCTCGCTTCAAAACGATCTAATCCCTTAAACATAAAAGCATTTTCATTCATCTTACCATCTGGTTCAATACAAACTACTCTTTCTAAATTATGTCTATTACCTACTTCAAAGTCATTAGGATCATGAGCAGGAGTAATTTTAACTACCCCAGTTCCAAATTCCGGATCAGCATAAGAATCTGCTACTACTATAATTTCTTTATTTGCAATCGGTAATATTACCTTCTTACCAATTAAGTCTTTATAACGTTCATCGTCTGGATTAACTGCCACTGCAACATCTCCAAATAAAGTCTCAGGTCTAGTTGTAGCAACTTCTAAATAATCATTAGTTCCAGAAATCATATACTTCAAATGATAAAAAGCACCTTCTATATCTTTATGAATAACCTCTTCGTTAGATAAAGCTGTCATTGCCATAGGATCCCAGTTTATAATACGTTCTCCTCTATAGATTAAACCTTGATTATAAAGATCAACAAATACTTTACTAACAGCTTCTGATAAGCCTTCATCTAAAGTAAATCTCTCTTTAGAGTAGCATAATGAAAGTCCCATCTTAGCCCACTGACTACGAATGTTTTCTGAATATTCTTTCTTCCAATCCCAGGCATATTCTAACCATTTATCTCTTTCTAATGATCTAGGTTGAATATCCATATCTCTCAACTTTGCATCTACTTTAGCTTGCGTTGCAATACCAGCATGATCCATTCCTGGTAACCACATTGCATCATACCCTTGCATTCTTTTAAAACGAATTAAAATATCTTGAATAGTCGTATCCCAAGCATGTCCTAAATGTAATTTACCCGTAACATTAGGAGGAGGAATAACTACTGAAAAAGCCTCTCCATTATTTTTATTAACTTCAAAGTACTTTTTTTCTAACCATTTCTCATACTTACCTTCTTCAACACTATTATGATTATATTTTGCTTCTAACATATTATCACCCTTTCATAAACAAAAAAAACGATAACCCATCCCAAAGGACGAATTATCGTGGTACCACCTTATTTTATACTCTATAGAATATATCGGTTCAAACCGTTAAACTCCATTTGCAACCTTCATATATCAATATTATTAGTTCACACCAAACACTAACTCTCTTAAAATATCCAATATATTACTCCTCAAACATCACTGTTTAATAGACATATTTTATCAAACAAAATCTACTTTGTAAAGTACTCATCACATTTATTTAATAAATCAACTATTTCTAAATGTTGAGGACATACATTCTCACAAGCTTTACAATCAATACAACTAGAACCTTTATTTTCAAGTTCATTATACCAAGTCTGTACACCATCTTCATTAAGATAAGGATTCTCTAACTGATGATTATATTTTTCAAAAATACTAGAAATAGGTATTCCCATAGGACATCCATCTTTACAATAATCACACTTAGTACAGTTAATAATATTATAACTTCTAAATACTTCTTCTGCTGTTTTATAACAATTTAATTCTTCTTCAGTTAAAGTTTCAGCTTCAAAGTTAGAAAAAGCCTCGCAGTTACGTTCTACATCACTAACAGATCTCATACCGCTAAGTACAATCTTGTTATTAACAAAATCAGTAATATATCTAAATGATATATCAGCATCACTAATATCTTTAAATTTCTCATCTAAAATTTCTCTAACTTTAACAGGAACATGAGTAAGTCTACCCCCTCTTAAAGGTTCCATAATAACAACTTCCACATTTTTACTCTTCGCGTACTCATACATCTTTAAAGCATCTTGATCATATGCATCAACATAATTAAATTGTAATTGACAAAAATCCCACTCACAATCATCTATAATACTAACAAAAGTATCATAATCATCATGAAATGAAAAACCAATATTCTTAACTTTACTACCTTTAACATCTTTAATAAAGTCTTTATAACTCTCCGCCATCATATTTTCAAACTTATCTTTTGATAAAGCATGAAACATATAATAATCTATATAATCAGTATCCAAATTATTTAATTGTTCATCTAACAAGTCATAAAACTTACTTTTTTTAGTATAAGTAAACAAAGGCAACTTAGTTGCCACAAACAACTTATCACGTCCATATTTTTTTATAATATCTGCTACAAAAGCTTCATTATTACCATTACTATATACATAAGCAGTATCAAAGTAATTAATACCTCTCTCAATACAAGCATCAATTATCTTCATTGATTCTTCTTTATCAACTATTTCTCCATTCATAGGAACTCTCATACAACCCATTCCAAGTAGAGAAACTTTATTACCACAAAAATTTCTATATTTCATATTAATCTCCTTTTCATATAATAGTATAACAAAAAAAAGTAGGATTTCCTACTTTTTACTTACAAATTTGTCAAATTTATTTATTTCAGAATCTTCAAATTCTGTCTTCTTTAATTTTTCAAATAATTGTTTTTGTTCTTTACTAAGTTTCTTAGGTGTCATCACTTTCATAATAAAGTACATATCACCTTTACGCTTAGTTGATTCATTGTGAATACCTTTACCTTTAATACGTTGTTTGTCTAAAGTATTAGTACCACTAGGAACACTTAACATTACATTTCCGTGTAGTGTAGGAACTTCCTTTTTACAACCAAGAATAGCTTCTACCATCGTAATAGGAACTTCTAATAAAATATCATCTTCATCACGTTTATAAAATTCATGATTACTAACTTTAAATTCAATATATAAGTCCCCGTTAGGTCCACCATTCATACCAGCTTGTCCTTTGCCAGGAATACGTAATTTATCACCATTATCAACTCCTGCTGGAACCGACACTGTAATCGTTTTATGTTTCTTAACTTGACCTGCTCCACGACAAGTAGAACAAGTTTCTTTATAAGATTTACCTTTCCCTCTACATTTAGGACAAGTAGTTTTAGTTAAAAACGATCCAAACATTGTATTTTGTTCCGTTGTAACAGTTCCAGAACCATGACAAGTAGAACAAGTTTCTTCATGATGACCACCTTTACCATGACAATCATCACAGTCATCCATCACATCCAACTCAATATCTTCCTTAGTTCCATAAACGGCTTCTTCAAATGACAAATTCATACGCATCAATGAATCATTACCACGCATCTTAGCATTTGATCTTGTTCTTTGACTACCGCCAAATCCTCCGCCAAATAAATTATCAAAAATATCACTAAAATCAAATCCAGAAGCATCAAAACCACCATATCCTGCTCCCCCAAAACCTGAAGCATTACCAGTACCATCAAACGCCGAATGACCTCTTTGATCATAAATGCCACGTTTACTCTCATCTGATAAAATCGAATACGCCTCTTGACACTCTTTAAATTTTTTCTCTGCTGCCTCTTTATTATCCTTATTCAAATCAGGATGATGCTCTTTAGCCTTCTTACGAAAAGCACTCTTTATTTCATCTTGAGATGCTGACTTACTAACACCCAAGACTTCATAATAATCTCTCTTATTCATTATTCCTCCATAAGAAGAATAGATTGATTATCAACCTATTCCTTTTCTTCAAATTCAGCATCAACTACATCATCTGATTTTTTATCTTCACTAGACTCTTCACTATTTTCTTTATTAGCTTCTGCTTCTTTAGCAGCTTCTTCATAAACCTTAGTAGCAAGTGCCATAGCTTTTTCTTGTAACTTCTCTTTAGTAGACTTAATCTCTTCGATATCATTCTTATCTAAAGCATCTTTTACTTCTTTAATTAAAGCTTCCACTTCTTCTTTCTCTTTTTCATCAACTTTATCACCTAAATCTTTTAAAGATTTCTCAGTTTGGAAAGTTAATTGTTCAGCTTCATTTTTTAAATCAGCTTCTTCTTTTCTCTTATCATCAGCTTCTTTATTAGCTTCTGCTTCTTTCATCATACGATCAATCTCTTCGTCAGAAAGGTTTGTAGAAGCAGTTATTGTAATAGATTGTTCTTTATTAGTACCTAAATCTTTAGCTGTAACATTAACAATACCATTCGCATCAATATCAAATTTAACTTCAATTTGTGGTACTCCACGAGGTGCCGCAGGAATTCCTGTCAATTGGAAGTGACCAAGTGTTTTATTGTCCCCTGCCATACTTCTCTCACCTTGTAACACATGAATATCAACAGCAGGTTGAGAATCAGCTGCAGTTGAGAACACTTGTGATTTTGAAGTTGGAATAGTTGTATTACGATCTATTAATTTAGTCATAACTCCACCTAATGTTTCAAGACCAAGTGATAGTGGTGTAACATCTAACAATACGATATCATTAACATCCCCTGTTAAAACTCCACCTTGAATAGCAGCTCCCATTGCCACAACTTCATCAGGATTAACTTCTTTAGAAGGTTCTACTCCTAATTCTTTCTTAACTACTTCATTAACCAAAGGAATTCTAGTTGATCCCCCAACGAATATTACTTTATCTAATTCACTAGCTTTCATCTTAGCATCTTTTAATGCTTTACGAACAGATTCTAATGTTTCGTTAACTAAATCTCCAATTAAATCTTCAAACTTAGCTCTAGTTAAAGTCATATCTAAGTGAAGCGGTCCATCTTCTCCTTGTGAAATAAATGGTGCTGAAACTTGTGTTGAAGTAACACTTGATAAATCTTTCTTAGCTTTTTCTGCAATTTCTTTAAGTCTTTGCATAGCCATTTTATCTTTAGCAAGATCCACTCCATTTTCTTTTCTAAATGATTCAACTAAGAAATCCATAATTCTATTATCAAAATCATCTCCACCTAAACGGTTATTACCTGCAGTTGATTTAACTTCAAATACACCATCTCCAAGTTCTAAGATTGAAACATCAAATGTTCCTCCTCCTAAATCATATACGAAAATAGTTTGTGATTTCTCTTGTTTATCTAAACCATATGCTAACGCTGCAGCAGTTGGTTCATTAATAATTCTTTCTACTTCTAAACCTGCTATTTTACCAGCATTTTTAGTAGCTTGTCTTTCTGCATCATTAAAGTATGCAGGAACTGTAATAACAGCTTTCTTAACTGGTTCCCCAACATATTTCTCTGCATAATCTTTAATATAAGTTAAGATCATCGCTGAAATTTCTTCAGGCGTATAATCTTTTCCTTCTAATTTAACTTTCTTATCAGTACCCATTTTTCTTTTAACTGATATAGCAGTATTAGGATTAGTTATTGCTTGTCTTTTAGCAGCATCCCCTACTATTCTTTCTCCACCTTTAATAGCAACTACTGAAGGTGTTGTTCTATTACCTTCTGGATTTGGAATAACTGTCGCTACTCCCGCTTCCATAATTGATGCACAACTATTAGTTGTACCTAAATCTATACCTATAATTTTACTCATTTTAATTTCTCCTTAATCTAAATTATTTATTCTAACAGCAGCAGGTCTAATAACACGATCTTTTAACTTATAACCCTTTAATAAAACTTCTAAAACAATACCGTTTTCTCTAGACTCATCCTTATCAGTCATTAAAGCTTCATGTTCATTATGATTAAACTCTACACCTTCTGCATTTATTTCTGTTACACCATAACTCTCTAAAATACTTACTAAACTAGCATACATCATCTTAAATCCATCTAAGAACTTAGATAACTCATCAGTTAAATCTTTCGTATCTAACTTAATAGCTCTCTCAAAATTATCTACCACTTTAATAATATCTAAAATAATATCCTTATTCGCATATTTTAAATAGTTAGCTGTTTCTTCATCTTTTCTTTTACGATAATTAACAAGTTCTGCTTGAGAATATTTATTCTTCTCTTCAAGTTCTTTAACAACTTCTTCTAATTCATTAATTTTCGCTTTATATTTATTTTTCTCTTCTTTTTTATTTACTTTATCATCTTTTGGTTCCATGCACCCACAATTATTTTCAACTGTACAGTTACACTCTTCACCACAAGCACAATCTTTTTCTTTACTCATTACTATCCTCACTTATATTTTTTTTAATAAAATCTAACATATTAAGTACTCGGTCGTATTCCATCCTCTTAGGACCAATAATCGCAATTGTACCTTCATCATATGGTGTTTTATAATTGGTTTTAATGATACTCATATCTTCATCTAATTCGTTCTCTTTACCTATATAAATCTTAATATCATTATCATTTGTTTCAATCTTAGATAATGTTTCTTTATTATCAAGTTTATTATAAATATCACGAATTTTCCCAACATCATTAAACTGTGACATAATATTGTTCTTTCCCTTTATATCAACTTCTTGATCATTGAAGTCTGTAAAGGCTTGATAAAACGCTTTATAGATTTGTTCATGTTGCGATACATATTTTCCTATTATCGGTTTAATTTCATATTCTAACTTCGTACTAATCTCATCTATCGGTGTTCCACTGATCAAGTTATTTATTAGACCAACTGTCTTTTTAACTTCATCAAGTGATACATCCATAAGACGTACATTCTTATGTTGAACATGACCCTTATCAGTAATGATAATTACAACTAAACCATTCTCATCAAGTGGTACAACATCAATTTGTTTAAGTAAATTATTATGTGAATTCTTACCTAAAACAACAGTTGTATAATTAGTCATATCTGATATTAATTCTAAACTCTTATTAATACAATCAGATAAGGCTAAATTTTGATTTTTGAAAATAATTTGTAACTTTAACATATCTTCAGCATTCATTTTTTTAAGTTCCATTAAATTATCGACATAATAACGATAACCCTTCTCACTAGGAACTCTTCCAGATGAAGTATGCGTCTTCTCTAAAAGATCAATTTCTTCTAACACAGCCATTTCATTTCTTATTGTCGCACTAGAACACTTTAACTTTTTACAAACCAAGTTAGAACTAACAGGTTTAGGTAGTTTAATGTATTCTTCTACAATCAATTTAAGAATATCTTGTTGACGTTCTGTTATCATCATATCACCTTCCAATAGCACTCCGATTATTCAAGTGCTAATAAAATTATATGACATATTTTAGCACTTGTCAACTATAATTGCTAATTTTTTTCGACAAAAAAAATTATCACCTCTAAGATAACTTTTTACCAATTGTTTTTTGCAAACCACTAGATAAACCACTTACTAAAATAGGCTCCCTTTTCATAATCGCATCTACTTTTTTGAAAAATAATTTATCAGTTTTAACATCTGAATCATATAAACGATATAAAGCAAAAACTTCATCATCTTTGTTATGATAAAAAGCATACTCTATGTCACTTTCACCTAACACACCTTTTATAAAAGAACACTTCATATCATCATCAACACTTTCTACTTCAACGCTATTATCATAATCAACGTCAAAATATTGACAATACCCCATCGTATCCAAAATAACTCTATATATTTCATTATTAAAATGCTCTTTTAAAAAGAAACTGTATTTCTCATTACTAGCATTGTCCCAATACATCAAATCACCAGAAGTCAAATCATAATCTATACTTAATTTATCAACTTCTTCTCCGAATATAACATCCATACTAGCAGCTTGTCTACCACCATATTTAAAACCACTTAACTCTATACTAGAAATACAACCAAGCCTCCTAGGATACCTAACCGCCTCATAAGAACTTCTAATCAACTCAAGTCTACCATTAAGATCAAACTCCTTAATTTTCAAAGACACCATTTTCTTTAAATCATATAAACTGATTAACTCTTCACTTAATATTACATCTTTTCTAGAAAGCAATAACTCTACATCCTGCAACTTATTCTTCATCTATTCTCCTCTTAAATGTCTATTTACTATTCTCCCATAATTTTCCGGTAATTTTTTCACCATAACCGGCACTCTTTTAATAAGTTCACTCTCTTGTTCAATCAAAATACGTTCCACATCAAAATCCGGCATTATATGAATTATAGAATCATCAAGTTCAGGTTTAAAAACATCAACTTTCATTTTATCCATTCTATCAAACTTCAAAGCAAATTCTATATCAGACCCTTCAGTTTTAAAAAAATTTAATACCACATTATAAAACTTACCAGTAACAAACTCTAATTCAAAAGCGTTGCACGCATCCACTATATTCATACAGTGTTCCTCTAAAACAAAAGGATAATTTTCTTTAATAAAATCAACTGTTTTTTTATGATATTTATCAACCTTACTAGCATCTAAATAAACACTGTCATCTTCATTATAGAAAAAAGATAAATTACCCTCTCTTTGCAAACTCAAAACAATACTAGATTCTGCACAAGCATCACCATGAAAATTAACTTGTTTAATTTTTGCAGCACCAGCCTTAACTCTCTTACAAAAACCTTTATTTAATACATTTAACAATTCTACTTCCTTATGACCTAAAGAAAATTTACCCATTTCCTTCTCTAATAATCCCTTTAATTCATAAAGACTAATCATTTCCTCATTCGGATTAATCTCATTTCTATCTAAAACTTGATTAATCTGTGCAATCATTTTATACACTTCTAATGCCATAACATCCTCCATATCTCATATTAATATAATAACTCTATAATAAACAACAGTCAATAAAAAAAAGAGTATTATTTTTTCACATACTCTTTAACAAAACTCTTATAAATACTAGGAACACCATCCACTTCTACAGAAACCCTCTTAGTAATTTCATCATATTTATCATTCCCATAAAAATTCCTATCTAAAAACCTTTTAAATATAACTTCTCTAGGTACAAATATCCTAGATGACAAACAATCATCAACAGTAGATGGATATACCTTAAAATCAATACCCTCATCACTAAAATTAAATATCTCAGAACAATTAACTCCTACTATACGATTATCAACAACATCACTATTAAAATGATTATGACAATCCCTAACTAATTGAAAACTATCCTCTAATAAAGAAATTTCCTTATCCCCAACAACATCTCTAATATCTCTTAAAGGTACATCTCCATAAGTAACATTAATCTTATTATCATCCTGAATAAAATAATAAGGTTCATCCAACAAAACTTCTCTTTGATCACTAAAAACTTTAATAGCACTAGTATCATCTTTAAAATTAAAAGTTAAGTTCTTAATAAGCGCATAATGTTCACCCCATTTAGCTAAACCACCTGAATTTAACCTTTCCTTAAGTAATACTGCTTTCTCCCTCAAACTAAACCTTCTAAGATGAACATCCATTGCTTCCTTAAGCGCATAAAGACTGACAACATCCTCATTAGATATAATTTCCTCTTTATTCAAAAAACTCTCAACCTTTTGTAAAAATTCATAATACGTAACCATAATATCTATCCTCCATTATCCAAAGCATAACTCTATGTATCCTTAAAGTCAATCATATTACACTATATTGACAAAAGAAAAAAAGTAGAACTATTTCTACTTATTAACATTCACCATTCTTAACAATAATAATATTACTAGCATTCAAATCATTTTCCTCTACCGCACCAACCTCATCAGCATATCCAGTAGCAATACCCTCATCATCAACAAAACATATAGAGTAAGAAAAATCACCACCATCTTCTCTAATCAAAACATAACTACTCTCATGAAAAGTCAAATCATCAAGTTCTACTATAGCTAAACTATTTAATTCAAGTTTAACTACACCACCTTCAAAAGGAAACTCTATATAATCACCATCTTCACCTCTAAGACCTTCAAGCATATTTATTTTAACTAAAGATAAAGCCATTCTCGCTTCACTTTTAAAAACATCTAATCTTGCTTTATCTGCAGTATCATCAATCGAATGAAATACACCACTTGATAAAAGCATAACAGCACCCGCTATTAACAAAAGAAAAATAAAACTACAAACAGAAATAATAACAATATAACCCTTCTTCATTACTTTAACTCCTTCTTTACAACACTATCTACTACCTCATTACTTAACCTATCAATCATTAATTGATATAACTGAATAGATTTATTAATATCCATAGTATCACCTCTAGTCTAAGTGTACTCCTAATATCAAAAAAAAGAAAGATAAACCTTCCTATTTACTAAAATCATTATTAACAACACTTCT
>CAYJHI010000018.1:0-21950 GCA_964370085.1 uncultured Muribaculaceae bacterium
TAACAAATTCCTCTTTGCTGTATCCTAATTCAATCATATCAGTTTGTTTTTGTTTGATATTTTCAATACTTAAAGCAAATAAAGGAGGCAAACTCTTTGTCATTTTAACAAAGTCCTCTTTACTATAGTCATTGCCCAACATATAATTATAAAGTTCATCTATCTTTGTAGTCAGCGTAGCATCAGTATAACTCTCCAATAGCACATTATTTCTTATTTTAAGAATATCTTCTTCTGTATATCCCATTTTATTTAAAGTATCATTAAGCATTCTAGTCCTCCTTTAATGTTTTCAGTATATTTTAATATATTCAATTCTTTTTTACTTTAAAAAGTATAACATAATTTAAATAAATAAGAAAAGAAGTTTTATTTATCTTCTAAAACTTCCATAATTGGTGGTACTATTTGTTTTTTACGTGATACTATTCCTTTAAAATAATGACATTGTTCTATATTATCATTCATATATGCTATTTCTAATGTCTTTTTACCGTTTTCACTATATAAAACATAAGAACCTTCATTAATAATATCAGTAATGAATAAGAATGCCATAGAATAATTATTTTGAGCACATGACTCATTTAACTCTTTAATATATTCTTCTTGGTCTCTTTTTATATTATCGACATCTAACGTCATTACTTGCCCTATTCCAACTTTGTCGTCTCCCATTGTAAAACTTTTAAAGTCTGAATAGATTACTTCTTCAATAGTTTTTCCTACTAAAGATGTACCTGCTTTTAACATAGCCATTCCGTATTCTTCTATATTTACTTCTGCTATTTCTGCTAATTTAGTTGCTGTTTCTTTATCTAAATCAGTCGTTGTAGGTGATTTAAATAATAATGTATCTGAAATAATCCCTGATAACATTAATCCAGCGATTGCTCTAGGTATTTTAACATTACCTTCCATAAACAATCTATAAACAATTGTATTAGTACTTCCTACTGCCATACATCTAAAATTAACTGGTGCACTAGTAGTAATACTACCAATATTATGGTGATCTACCACTTCTAATATTTCTGCTTCATCTAGTCCTTCAATACTTTGACTCTTCTCGTTATGGTCAACTAAAATAACTTTTTTTCTAACTTTATCACTCATACTAGAAGCTCTAATAAGTCCTAAACAATTATCTTTACTATCAAGTATTGGATAGTTAGTATGTTTTAATTTATTAGCAATATCAATAAAATCATCAACATAATCATTTTCATCAAAACTAATCGGTCTAGAGTCTCCTAAGATATTTTTAACATAATTACTAAGTGATATAACTTTAGAAGTATCTAGAGTATCATAACTAGTTCTAATAATATTAACTTTATTAGCTTTTGCTATTTCTAAATGTTCTTCTTTTATTTCACCATTACCAACTACTATTAATAATTTAATTTTAGAGTTAGTCGCATATTCAATAATACTATGACGATCTCCTACTATTAAAATATCTTCTTCAGATAGATTGATATTTTCGATAAAAGTAGTACTTCTAAAAGATGCTATCTTTAAATTACCTTTTATCTCTTCATCAAACTGTAATACAGGTTCTCCCTTAATAACATTGATGATGTTTTGATAAGAAGTATTTAGTTCTCTTAAGTTACTATCTATAAAATAACGCGCTAAATTCTTAATCGTGATTAATCCTTCAAATTTATTCTTATCGTTAACAATAGGTACTCCTGTTATAACATTATCTTGCAAAAATAAATAACAATCATGTATAGATGCTTTATCATTTATACTAAGACCTTTATAATAATTAATATCTTTTAATTGTAATTTAACATCATTTAAGAAACTAGGTTGTTCCATATCAAAATACTTTAAGACATATTTTGTTTCTTCATTAGGTTTCCCTAATATATAAGGATGCGCATTTAACCCTTGTTGTCTTTTTAAATATGCTAAACATATCGCTGATGTTACTGAATCAGTATCAGGTTTACGATGTCCAAATACATATACTTTTTCCATATCTTTCACCTCTTTTTAATACTAGAGTATTATAACATAAATTGCGTATTTTTGTAAAATTAAAACTTAGTTCTCACTAAGTTTATTTTGTATATTGTTTGTCTTTTATTGGTTCTACTGAAATAGCATAACTTAAATCTTCTTCATTAATTAAATTCTTTAAAATCGTTTCTTTAGAATCAATCGGTTTATCAAATGAATAACCGTTTTCTGCTGCTTCTTTCAAAAAGTTATCGTAATTTATAGTATAAAATTTCTTTGAACCGTCTGGTACCACGCATTGTTCGTAAACTGAAAGTAGCATCATCGATGGAAAAGGTCTAGCGTTAGGATCTATTTCTTCAATAAAATCTGAATCAGCAGAATATAACTCAATATCAGTTTCTGGTATAAAGAAACCAAAATTACATTCAACCATTAATTTACTTCTCTCTTCCTCTTCGTATGTACAAATTGCAGTTTTAAAAACAGTTTCAATATACTCTAATGCTTCCTTACTTTGATCTTTGTGTTTTATTATATCATCAAGTGTATAAACTCCAAATTCTGCAATTCCGTTTGTAAAGAAAGTTCCGTAATATATATTATATACGCCTTCTTCTTTTATATATTTTTTTAATTCTAATATATCTTTTAACATAAATACTCCTGTCTTTTTTATTCTTTACCTAATTGTTTAGATTGGTATATAGTTTGCTCATCTGCACCATATCCATGTCTAACTTTAACGGAATTTGGTGTAATATTCATGCTAGTTTTCCAAGAAAGTGCTCTTTGTATTCCTGTTTCATTTAAACATTCAGCCAAAATACCATCTGCCTCATAATCAACTCTTAAATTACAACTTCCATAAGCTTCGATATCACTAACAATTTTTTCTTCTAACATTACCATAAAGTTATACGCTTGCAACGGAGTTGGCAAAGGTAGTGAGTTATTAGTCATTTCCTTTATCATCATCATCATTTTTTGCGATGGTTCCCCATTATCAAACTTTGGTCTCGCTATATCGGCTACCCACCACTCTATAGCTTTTAAACAAGATTCATATTTCATTTTTATATCCCCCTCTTTTTCTAATTGAAATAAGCATATTATACCACAAAAGTAGTAATTTGTCAAAATTGAACCCTAGTTTATTACTTAAAGAGGCAAATGATGCAAAAGAAAACAAGATTTTAAGATCTTGTTTTAAACATAGTTTTTTCTAATTGTTTTCCGTATGATTTTAGTTGTTTTTGTTCTTCTTTTATTTCTTTGCGATACTTTGTTGCAAATTTTTCTGTTAATTTTTCTTGTTGATTTTCATCTGTTATATTCATACTATCTACTGTTTCATTCGCTTTTTTAGCCGATTTTATTAATCTGTATGCGTTTAATGGTAAAGTTCCATTAATATGAAAATTTTTAATCTTACTTCTTTTCTCTTGAAGTGTAGTATTTTCTTCTGCAACAGTTTTAATATACTCTTCTAATTGTTTTTTATCAGTATAAGGTGAATTTTCAATATGATCAAGATTTATATCTTTTACATTAGTGCAAGATTTCTCGTGCATAAGTTCTTCAGCTTTTTTAGAACTGTTTACAATTATAAATGCAGTTGCTAATAAAATATTTAAAACAGGAATGAAGAAACTTCCGTATGCCAAAAATATTCTGGTTGATAATTCTTTTTTATTATTATTTTGAAACTTATGTAAATCTTCTTTGGTTATATTTGTAACAAGCCCTTTTCTTCTCATACTGCGACCGTTTTTTTCTGCATTAGATAAAGTAGCAAAAGCAGAAACTGCTACACTTGCTAAATAGGTTAATAGTAATGGTTCCATCTGATTCCCTCTTTTCTTCGCTCTATTATATTACCCAATTATTTAGAAGTCAAGATATTTCTTCTAGTTTCTCATCTAATATAGAATATAAATAAATACTAACTGACTTATGAAACTTATCTTCAATAAATTCTTTATAACCATTTAATTGTACTAAATAAGCTTCATCTTTTATATTTTTAAGTTTATAATCGATAATTACAATAGAATCTTCTAACGTTATTAATAAGTCTATTATACCGTGCTTCTTCTCGTTGTTATTTGTATAATAAAATTCATATTCTTTTAAGAAAGTTTTATCTAAATTATTTTTAATTATATCTTGATTTAAGAAAGCTTCTATTTTATTTTTTATATAGTCACTACAATCAGAGTAGTCGGGATTATTAAAGTCAATATATTCTAAAGTTTGATGTAATTTATTACCTAGTACTCTACTCGTTTCTTGTTCTTTTGTAATAACTGTTTTATTTACTTTAGAATATTGTTTTTCTGCTACTTCTTCTTTATTCAAAGATAACTCTTCTACTAAAATATTATAATCATTATTTTCTATTTCCGATTGATAATTATCTTCTTTAATTGAATTATAAGCTTTAGTTAAATTATTTACTTCTATGTTAGTGACATAAGGTGTTAATATTTGTTTTATGCTGTCGATAAGGCTTTGAAAAGAACGATATTTCATCTTTACTGAATCATCTAATTCTTCTATTTCTTTATCGTTTAAAGAGGTAACTAATATAAGTTTCTCTCTAGCTCTAGTTAATGCTACATAAAACAGTCTGATTTTTTCACTTATTTCTTCTTTAATATAACTCTCATTTAATAGTAAATACATGATGTTTTTCTTTATTTTATCTTCTTTTAAGTAAGGTGTTATTATACCATATCTAATATCGTATAAAAAAGTATTGGTTAACTCTCTTAAATTAAATTTGTTGTTTAGTGCTGGAAAATAACATATAGGATACTCTAGACCCTTAGATCTATGAATGGTCATTATTTTAACACTATTGTTGTTTTCTTTAACTAAAGAATATTTAAGATCCATCTCACTACTTAGAACTTCATTTAAATAATCATATAAGTCCTCTAATGAATAACCTAAGTTTGCTAGTTGTTTAGTAAGATTGAGTAAATAAGTTAGTTTTATTTCATATTCTTCAATTGAACCAATAGTAATAAGTTTTTCGTAGTAATTAAATTCTTCTATTATTTTATTTAATAATGTATAACAATCCTCTTCTATATAAATGATTAAATTAACTAATTTTTTAAAAAGAACCGTTTCTTTATACAATTTATTCTTAAGTGTTTTAAAAATATTAGAATCTGTTTCACTTATTAAGAAACTTCTAGAAACAGATGTATATGAATACTCAAACTCTTTATCAAACTCCTTATTATTTACTTTTTTTAATAACAATAAGATATGTTTAAATAAGTCTATATCATATCCTCCGGTTAGTTTTTCATCTTTATAGATAGTTAGAGGAATGTTGTAATACTCAAATATTTTCTTATATAAATCAAAGGTCTTAGTACGATCTATTAAAATAACAAAGTCTTTATATTCAATAGGTCTTGTTTTATTTTCATCTTTATCAAATACTAAGTACTTAGTACTAACCTTAGTCATAATATCTTTTGCTATTAAAAAGATTTCATATTCATCTTTTGAATAAATATCCTCTTTATCTTTTTGATAATTATATACTTCTAAAGAGTAATTCTCTTCTGTTTTACCTATTTCGTTATAAGTATTATTTCCAAAGACCATTCTATGAGTTGCTTTATAATCAGCGTTACCTATATTATCATTCATCACTTCGTCAAACATAAAGTTAATGGCTGTTATAACTTCTTCTCTTGATCTAAAGTTCTTATTAAGATCTATTTTAAAACCATCATTATTTTTACTATAGCGGTCGTATTTTTCTTTAAAAATATATGGATTAGCATTACGAAAACGATAGATTGATTGTTTTATATCTCCAACCATATAAGTGTTATTATTACTTATTAAAGAGATGAAGTATTCTCCTATATCATTAGTATCTTGATATTCATCAATCATAATTTCATTAAATTTATTTTTAAGTTCTAATCTAGCTTCTTCGTTTTCTTCAAGTATTTCAATAGCAAGTCTCATAATATCTGCAAATTCGTAGTAATTATTTTTCTCTTTATAAGTTTTAAATGTTTGATGATATTCCTCTAATATAGAAATAATAACTTTATTATAAGAAATATTTGTCTCAATACTATTTTTAATTTCTAACTCATCTTCATAAATAATAAGTTTTTTTAAATCATCTATTATACTACTAATATTATTTTTTTTACTCTTAGCAAACTCACTAGAATTTTTAGGTAACATTGGTAATCTTTCATAGTTGAAACTAC
Organism: uncultured Muribaculaceae bacterium; assembly: GCA_964370085.1. GTDB lineage: Bacteria > Bacillota_I > Bacilli_A > RF39 > UBA660 > CARZYU01. The sequence continues at coordinate 6,231 of CAYJHI010000018.1, forward strand.
TAGCAAACTCATTATAGGTAGTAGCAGTTAGTAAACTATCTAAAGTAGTTTCTAACTTAGTAATATAATCTCCTGTTGTATCTAATGATAAATCACTGATGTTTAGTTTAAGTAAGTTTTGCTTATCTGTTAATAACTTTAAATAAGCATTATAATTCTCTTTAATAATTTTATTGTTATGATGTTTATCAAAATAATTATTAAAATATTCTTCGATATTATGTAACTGTTCTAACTTGCGATAAATGGATAAGATATCTTGAAATATTACTTTATCATCTTTAAAGGTTAAATCTTCTATTAATTGTAAGAAGTTTGCTTCTTCTTCTTTATATAAGCGATCAAAGATTCTTTCTAGTATTTTAATTCTTTCAAGTTCTAAAAGAGAAGTTTCAGTTATTTTAATGTTCTTCGATATATTTTTTAAGTAATGGTACTTTTTAACAATAGACAATGCAAAACTATCAAAAGTAGTAATATAAGCAGAGTCAATTAACTCTAATTGGTCGATTAACTTTTCGTCTTTTTCAATGGCTTTTCTAATTCTTTCTTTCATTTCAAAAGCTGCGGCATTAGTAAAAGTAATAATCAATAAGTCATCAACATTAACACCATCTTGAATTTTCCTGATTGTTCTAGCAGTTAACACTGCTGTTTTACCACTACCTGCTCCTGCAGAGACGATGATATTAGTGTTATCTTTATCAATTGCAACTTGTTGTTCTTCTGTCCATCTAGGCATCTAATTCATCCTCCTCTTTAGTATTGATATATTCATAGTCATCAGTTGTTTTAAAACAAATATCAGTAAACTTACAGAAATTACATGTATCTGTCTTCTCGATCATTCTAGGAGTCTTAGGAAATTTTCCTGATAATATTTTATCTTTGGCATTCATAATATTAGTTTTAGTTCTATCAATAATAGAGAACAATTCATTATCAGAGTATACTTTAGAATATGCTCCAAAATTACCATCTTTTTTTAGTTTTAAACTCTTAATCAAGTCACTATTTTCCATTGTCGAATCCAATATCTCAAGATTTTGTTTAACATCAGTTGAATATCCTTGTAATAAATAATCTTTACTATCAGTATTCTTTGATAATATTTTTTGATAGTAGACTCCAGTAAAGATTGGATTAGTTAAAAGATTACTTTCGTTTAATAAATATAAATAACTAGGCAGTTGTAAATTAAGACCATAGTCTAAATACTTTAAAGATGTATCAAAATACCCACTCTTATAATCAATAACAGCATAATAAGTAAAACCATTTTTCTCTAAATACAAAATCTTATCCAAAGTACCGTTGAAACTTACTTTATTTGGTATATCTAAATCAATAATAAGTTTCTTTTCATAGTAAGTATTAGTTAATCCGGTCAATTTATTTTGTTCTTTAATAATATTTATTGTTTTTATAAGCTCTAATTTCATTCTTTTTAAGAATACTTTTTCTTTATTAGTAAGAGTGTTTCCTTCGATATATTTGTTAAACTCTACTTCAAAGTTAAAATTATCAGTGAATGCTATTGATAAAATAAAATGATATAAATTACCAATGTAAGCGGAGAATGTTTCTTCAAACGGCTCTAATCTTAATGAATATTTTAAGTAGTATTTGAAAGGACATAAAAAGAAACTATTTAAAGCTGTATAGGATAAAGATAATCCTTTGTTATATAAAAGTTCTAAATCACTTGCAGATAGCCCTGTAAATGATGAATCATAGGTCAAATAAGGTAAGTCATGATAATTATGGTATAAAAGGGATAGATTAGAATCTTTTTCTTTCCATTTAATTAACTTATCTAACTTCCTAGTTAATAAGATTTTATTATAAAGATTAGAGTAATTGTAACTTTCTTTATCTACTTTAATAATAGTGAAATTATCATCTTCTAAAATATTAGAAGGAAAAAATTCACTGAAAGGACTTTTTAATTTATAACTTAGATTAATATTATTAGTGTTATATATAAAAGATAAAACTTTATCTAATTCACTTTTGTTCTTTATAGAAGTCGTTATAAGACCTAATTGTTTTTTTAAGTTATCATTGAAATAATCTTCATCTTTATAAAAACTAGGAATTATATTTTGATTAAGTGATATAACAAAAACATGATCTTCTTCTGTTACTATATCATCAAAACTAATAAACTTAACAGAAGATTTAAATACTTCTTGTTTAATTGTCGTGCTCTCTAATAAAGACCTTAATATTATTCTTTTAGTTTCTTCCTTAGTTTCTAAAACAATTACCTGGTTGATTATTTTTAATAAATCTTCATCGATTTCTTCAGTGTTTTCTACTACTTCTAATAAACAATTACCCTTATTCAAAGAAGTTAAAAAGTCTTTAACACTTCTCTTACTCAGTAGATTTATCTTATCTAAAGACTCAAAAGGTAGAGAAAAGAAAGTAAATATCTTTTTTATTGTCTCAATATAATCATTATTAGCCCCTACTACTTTAATATTGTTAGGATTAATGCCACTTTTTATTAAAACAGCAATGTTAGTGGCAAGACCAACTACTTCTTCTTCTAATGTTTGATACTCAAAGACATCTCTTGATTCTTTTTTATAACTAATAGGACTAATATTAGTATTAGTTAATAGACTTAACTCTTGATATAGATTATTAATAAAAGGATCCAATATATTAAGATTATCTAAAGTTATATCGTAATTTTTTAAAGATGCTTTAAATAAGGTGTTTTTAATTAATAGATTGTTCTCATCTAATGCACTCTTCATTTCTGATAATTTAAGTACTTTAGGCACATTTAACTCTTTAATATATAACATATTATCTAAGTATATTTTAGCAACTTCTATATTAAGATTATAATTATCAATTAGATATGCCACTGCTTGGTAATTATAATCAAAGTAATACTCTTTTAAAAATTCATTTAGTGTCATTACTTTAAAGGGTATTAGTTTATCACACAACTCTTTTATAAAGTATTCTTTTCTATTACTAGTTGTTATTATTAATTTCTTTCTCATAGTTAATCACCTTCTTATTTATTATAACAATATAATAAAAAAAAGTATAGAAATCATCTATACTTTTGGAGGCTTTTTATGTTTTTGAACTCCACAACTAACTAGAAATCCTACACCTGAGGCTACAAAGTCGCGTAGTTGTGACAAGGTTGCGATAGATTCAGGTCTTATGATATTCATATTTCTAACTGTGACCATTAGAAACAAAGAAAACCAACATATAACAGTGACAACTATAATTTGTGATTTATTGCATATTTGATATTTTTTACTTTCCTCTTCAGTGACAAAGTTATGTCCTAGGAAATAACCGAAGACACTAGCAGCAGATGTTCTTATAACAACATCAACAGCATTATTGTTATCACTAGTTGCATGAGAAAAAAATAAAGTGTATGCGATTTGTATCATTAAAACAGCCATTATAAATAATAAACATTTATCTACTAAAGTTTGTTTTTTAATAAAATTTAATAAACGCTTCATTTGTATTACCTCTACAGTAATATATTAGAATTTTATTAATAGATGTAATTATATTAACTATTATTAATGTTTTTAATTGATATATCTTTTAAATAAGATTTATATGTATTTAAATAATCAAAATTGATATTAGATGCAATTTCAAACTTACCCGTTTTAAGATGTAATGACTTAATAGATAGAATTCTTTTAATATATGCCATTACCGAACCATGTGAAATAATTAGAATTGTATATTGGTCTTGGTTATTATTTTTTAAATCATCTAAGAAACTACATAATCTAGTTTCAATTTCATGTTTATTTTCACCGTAGTCCCCAAACTTAGTAAAGTAATCACCACTAATTTGTTTAACTCTTACTTCATCTAACTCTTTATTATTTCTTTTGCCACTATACTTGCCATAATATATTTCTCTAAGTCTGTTATCTATAACGGTTTCTGTTTTTGGATACTTTAATGTAGCATAGTATGCTGTTTGAATTGTCCTAGGAAAAGGTGAAACATATATCTTATCTATTTTAGGTGGTAATTGTTTTATTGTTTCTTTGATTGTCTCAATTCCTTTTTCCGTTAAAACAGACCAATAAATTTCTCTATCAGAAATAATTTCCTTAACATTATCAGTAGCTTCTCCATGTCTCATAAAAATTAAATTCATTGAACCCTCCTATGTTTAAACATAATAAAAAGTCCTGATTACTCAGCACTCTTTGTTTCTAATACAACTTTACCTTTGTATGAACCACATTTTTTACATACTCTGTGTGGTTTAATAGTTTCACCACAGTTAGTACATTTAGTCAAACCTGGCATTTCTAAAGCGTTGTGACTTCTTCTCATTCTTTTTCTAGTTTTACTAACTCTGTGAAAAGGAACTGCAAATAATTGAATATCTAACTTTAACATTTTAATCCTCCTCTTTATAATTGTTTAATAACTCATGAAATGGGTTGTTCTTCTTAACCGCGTCTTCTTCGCTAACCAATTTCCAGCCATCCCCATGAAATTTACTGAGATCCGATACCTTAGTAAATTTTAAGGGAATCTCTAAGACAATATTTTCCCATAAAATCGGAATAATTTCAAGAGTATTTGCTAAATTTTCTTCATTTTCTTCAATTTTCTCTTCAATTTCAAAAGAAAATGGGTATTCTACTTCTTCTAAAGAGATAGAATCATCTAATTTCATAATACCAAATACGTTGATAGTTAACATTATTTCTTCCGTAGTTAAACGTTTTAATGAACCATTTACTTTAATCGGTAATAATTCATTTATTTTTGTATTTTCATAGTACTCTGTAGGAATAATTATCTCTTCATCAATAATTAATTCTCCTTCAAAATTAGTTAAATCATACATTGTAATCAACTCCAGTTACATTATACTACAGATTAAGATATTTTTCAATCATAAGTAATTATGTTATAATATAAGAAATTTGGAGGAATTATGAAAAAAATTGGTATAATTGCAGAATATAATCCTTTTCATAATGGTCATAAGTACATGATTGATAAGATTAAAGAAAAATACCCAGATAGTATAATTACAGTTGTTATGAGTGGTAATTTTATGCAAAGAGGTAATCCTGCCATTATTAATAAATGGGATAGAACAAAGATCTGTTTAGAAAACAATATTGATTTAGTAGTTGAACTTCCTTTTGTATTTGCAACTCAAAGTGCTGATTTTTTTGCTAAAGGCGCTATTAGTATTTTAAAAGAGTTAAAGATTGATACTTTAGTATTTGGTAGTGAAGAAGACAATTTAGATAATTTAATGTTACTTGCTAAAACACAATTAGAAGAGGAACACTTTGATTTGCTAGCAAGAAGTTATATTAAAGATGGATATAACTATCCTACTGCCCTTTCTAAGGCATTATTTGATATCACAGGTACATTTACCACTCTACCTAACGATATACTTGGTATTACTTATATAAAAGAGGTTTTAAAACAAAAAGCTAATATTGAAATAGAAATTATTAAAAGAACTAATGATTATCATGATGAAAAACTAGATATATTATCTAATATTAGTAGTGCTTCTAGTATTAGAAAAGCTCTTTTAGAAGATAAATCAATTAAATCACAAGTTCCTGACAGCACTTTAAAGTATTTAAATAACAATTTGCACTTTCAAGATGATTATTTTAAGTTTTTAAAATATAAATTATCACTAGATGAAGACCTTTCTATTTATCATGGTGTAGTTGAAGGAATAGATCATAAAATAAAAAAGTCTATTAAGTTATGTAAAAATTATGACGAACTTGTTAGTATGGTTAAAAGTAAAAGATATACTTATAATAGAATTAATAGAATACTATTATATATACTAGTAGGATTTGCTAAAGAAGATGCTAATAACATGAAAGAAATAGAATATATAAGAGTTTTAGGTTTTAATAATTTAGGTAAAGAGTTATTAAATAATATAAAAAAAGAAAGTGAAATTCCTATAATAAGTAATTTTTCTTCTAGGCTTAGTAAAATGTTAAATTTAGAACTTAGAGTTACTAGTATATATGCTTCTATATTAAATGAAGAAGACAAAATAAAACTTACTGAAGATGAATATAAATATCATCCTTAGTAAGTTTTTTTTACATAGAAAAAGAAGTTTTTACACTTCTTCAAGCTTCATAAAGTTAGTTACTTTCTTAGTTTCAGTATTAGGGAATCCTCCTGTTACTACTACTAAGTCACCAGACTCAAGGTTAAATGTATTTTTAGCTAATTCGCTAGTTGCTTTAACTATTTCGTCTGTGTTACCGTACATTGGTACAACTTTTGGATATACACCCCAGTTTAAGGCAAGACTTCTTGCTACTTCTTCTGATGGTGTTGCGGCCATAATTACACTGTTTGGTTTGTAATTACTAATTACTCTTGCAGTATAACCACTCATTGTAGCAGCACAAATAGCTTTAGAACCTAATAATTGGTCAGCTACTGTAACACTATTAGCAATAGTAGTAGTCATATCTACTTCTAATTCGCTTTCAAACATACCAACGAAGTCAACTCTTGCTTCAGTACTTTCACATACTTCTGCCATGTATCTTACTGTTTCAACTGGGAATTTACCAATTGTCGTTTCTCCTGATAACATTACAGCATCAGTTCCATCTAATACAGCATTAGCAACATCAGATACTTCTGCTCTTGTTGGACGAGCATTTTTCTTCATTGATTCTAACATTTCAGTCGCAACTACACAGATAACTCCTTTAGCACGACATCTTTCTACCATCATTTTTTGAACCATTGGTAATTCTTGCATTGGAACTTCTACACCTAGATCTCCACGTGCTACCATGATACCATCACTTACTTCAATGATTTCATCTAAGTTTTCTACTCCAGTAACACTTTCAACTTTAGAAATGATTTTTAAATCTTCTCTATTATTAGCTTTTAAGATTTCTCTAGCTGCTAAAACGTCTTCTTTAGTAGATACGAATGATAATGCTAAGAAGTCACCTTCGTTTTTACAAGCATATTCAATATCAAACTTATCATCTTCAGATATAAAAGGAATATCTAATTTAACCCCAGGTGCTGATAAAGATTTCTTATTACCTAAAACACCACCGTTGATAATTCTTCCTGTAACACCTTCAGCATCAGTTTCTTCAATTTCAATTTTCATTAGACCATTCTCTAATAAAATAATTGAACCTGGTTTTAATGATTCAAGGGCTTTAGGATGGTTAACAGAAAATCTTTCTTCGTTACCAAGAACTTCTTCTTTAACGATTCTGATAGTCTTACCTTCAACTAAAGTAATTTCTCCATTTTCTAACATACCATTTCTAAATTCAGGACCTTTTGTATCATATAGTAATCCAATATTTTGACCAGTTCTTTCTCTAACTTCTTTAACTGTGTCGATTACTTGTTGTCTCTCTTCAATAGTTGCGTGTGAGAAATTAATTCTTGCAACGTTCATTCCGTTTAAAACTAATTGCTCCATTACGTCTGCAGTGTTAGTGGCAGGACCAATACTACAAATAATTTTTGTCTTTTTCATTATTACTACCTCTTTCTTTTTTTGACCATTAATATTTTACCACAAATCATGTTTTCTATCAATAAAAAAAGCAACAAATTATTGCTTTTGACAGTTAGGACAATAATAAGTACCTCTTCCTCCTACTTTAATTTTTTCAATTATAGTAGAACAAAAAGAACAAGGTTTGTCTTTTTGACTATGTACTAACAGCTCATTTTGAAACTTGCCATGTACACCTTCACTGGAAGTATAACTTCTAATAGTGGTACCACCTAACTTAATAGCTTTTTCTAAAACTATTTTAGTGTTAGAAATAATGTTTTTCAAGTCATCTTCACTTAATTCATTAGTCTTCGTTAAAGGATGAATCTTCGATAAAAACAAGATTTCATCATCATATATATTTCCTATACCAGTTATAATACTTTGATCTAACAACACAGTTTTAATAGGAGTTGTTTTCTTACTCATCTTTTCTTTTAAGTAATCTACTGTTAATTTAGGATCATCATATTCTAAACCTAAATCTTTTAAAGGACCTATTTCGTTAATCTTAAGTTTTTCAATCAAATGAATCTTACCGAATTTACGTACATCGTTAAAACGCATCTCTTCGTCATCAAAGATAAAGTTAACATGATCGTGTTTACCCCATTCTTCTTTTAATTCTCTAAAATTGAATTTCCCTTCCATTCTGAGATGTACTAACATAAAATAATTATTTAGTTCAATAACTATCCATTTACCTCTAGTAGTAACATCTATTATTTTCTGATTTTTAACTTCTTTTATAAAACTCTCACAGTCAGGATACTCAATTATATTTTTATGTCTGACGATACAATCAATTATTTGTTTTGATTGTATTTTATCTTTTAATACTTTACTGACTGTAATGACTTCTGGTTTTTCAGGCATAATACATCCTTTCTATTTTGCTTCATACCAATCTTTTCCAACTTCTATTTCGACTTTAAGTGGAACGTTTAATTTTACAACATTTTCCATTGTTGTTTTAATAATATCTTTAACACCTTCTAATTCATCATCAGGACAATTAAAAACTAATTCATCGTGTACTTGCAAAATCATTTTTGTTTTTAAATTTTTATTGTTTAACTGGTTATATATTTCAATCATTGCAACTTTCAATATATCGGCACTAGTACCTTGAATAGGTGTGTTAAGAGCCATTCTCTCACCGCTGCTTCTTATCATATAATTTTTATTTAATATCTCTGGTATCTCTCTTTTACGGTTCATAAGTGTCTTAACATAACCTCTTATTTTAGCATCGTTAATTAAACTATCCATATAATTTTTAATACCTGGATATGTAGTTAAATATTTATCAATAAAGTTTTTAGCTTCAATAACATTAATACCTAAGTCTTCGGATAAACCATAACTACTAATACCATATAAAATACCAAAATTAACAGCTTTAGCCGTTCTTCTCATATTTTTATCTACCATAGATATATCTACACCATAAATGTCACTAGCAGTCTTAGAATGGATATCCTGATCTTGTTTAAAAGCTTCTATTAAGTTACTAGCATTAGACATATGGGCAAATACCCTAAGTTCTATTTGTGAATAATCTGATGAAATTAAAACACTATTTTCACTGGGTAAAAAAGCCTTTCTAATAAGTCTACCAAATTCCTCTCTAATAGGAATATTTTGAAGATTAGGACTAACACTAGATAATCTACCTGTTCTAGTCAATGTTTGATTATAAATAGTATGTATTTTGTTGTCAGATTTAATTTCATTAATAAGACCAATTATATAATTATTATATATTTTAGCAAGCGTACGATACTCTAATATATTATTGATAATAGGATGGACATTAACGAGTTTGTCTAGTATATCTTTACTAGTAGAATAATTATTATCTTTTATCTTCTTAGGATAAGGTATATTCATCTTTGTAAATAATACTTCTCCTAACTGTTTAGGAGACTGGATATTAAATTCACATCCTGAAAGTAAATGTATATCCTTTTCTAATAGAGAAATCTTAGTAAATACCTCTTTACCCATTTCATCTAAATATTCCCTAGAAACATCAATACCAGTCATTTCCATATCCGCAAGAACAAGAGCTAATTTCATTTCTATATCATTATATAAAGATAATTGTTCTTCACTAACTAACTTTTCTAATAAGTCATTCTTACTTTCGTAAATAAATTTTATAATATTAGATGCATAGTCTTTGACATTGTCTATTTGTTCTTTGTTCTTATCTTTCAATACATCTTTAAGTGGCAAAGTATAATAACTATACCTTTGTGCTGAAAAATATGGATCACTTTTCAAATCATAGTTTAATAAGTAAAAAGCAATCATCGTATCAAAATTACAATTATTCAAATTAATACCTAAGTTTTTTAATATAACTATACTTCTCTTTAAATCGTATGTTGTCTTACTAACATTACTTTCAAAGACCTCTTTTAAACTAAGTATATCAGTAGTAAAGTACTCTTCATCCTTTGCTTTAATAACTATTCCTAAAATATCTTCCTTTTTTATATCGTGATAGTTTTCAATATTTGATATTATATAAAAAGATAGTTCTTCTTTTAATAACTTCTCTGGATTTATTTCCTTAAATTCATTTGTTGTGTTAGTAGTAACTTCATCAGTCTTAGGAATTTTCTTTAATAGTGAACCAAATTCTAACTCAGTTAACATTGCTTTATACTTAATAACGTTAATGCCTTCATATTTTAAATCATCTAAACTATGTTCTACAGGTACTTCTTTATAAATAGTTGCAAGATCATAACTCATATAAGCATTTTCTTTGTCATTTTCTAATTTCTCTTTAGTCTTTCCAGTTATCTGTTCTATATTTTGGTATACTCCATCTAAAGATTCATAAGTTTGTAACAACTTTAATGCAGTCTTTTCTCCTATACCTTTAACTCCTGGTATATTATCACTACTATCTCCCATCAAGGCCTTTAAATCAACCATACGCATTGGTTCTAATCCATAAGTATTGTTAAATTCATCCTTAGTCATACGAACATGACCAGATTGTTTTAAAAGTTTAACTTCAACATCATTTTCAATTAACTGTAATAGGTCTTTATCACTACTGATAATAGTCGCATCAAATTCATCTGTTTCATGTGTCATTTTCGCAAATGTTCCAATAATATCATCCGCTTCATAATTATCAATTTCAAAGTATTCAATTCCCATTGCATTAAGTACTTCTTTTGCTACTGGAAACTGTTCTTTTAATTCAGTAGGAGTTTCACTTCTTCCATCTTTATAAGTTTGATATTTCTCATGTCTAAAAGTTTTGCCTTTATCGAATGCTACCATTATATATTTTGGTTTTTCTTCTTCTATAATTTTATTTATCATGGAAATAAATCCAAATAAGGCATTAGTGGGAAAACCTTTTGAGTTTCTCATAATTGTCCCACTATATGCAGTTGCATAGTAACTTCTAAATAATAAGTTGTTACCATCTATTAATATTACTTTTTTCATCTTTTCATCACCATATTTAGTATAGCACAATTTAGAAAAGTTTTAATATTAATTTATGCTTGCTAAGAAATTTTCGGTATAAATTTGATTGTCTTCGATACTTTCTAAAGCCTCCATTCTTTGTGACGCGACTATTCCTAAAGCAGCACTTCCTAAATATAATATGATTAGAATAATTAAATTTTTTTTCATTTTCTTACCTCTTTCCTTTCTGTAATATTATCTTAATACAAACAATCGTTCGTGTCAATCGATTATCTATAAAAACTGAACGTTTGTTTGACATTTTACAAACAATGTGTTAACCTTTTATTATGGAGGTCTATTAGATGGAAAAATTAACCCAAAGACAAAGTGATATTTTAAACTTATTGAAAGAAATGATGGCTAAGAATGGATACCCACCTACTGTTAGAGAAATTGGAGAAAAAGCAAATTTGAACTCTCCTGCTACTACACACTTTCACTTACAACAACTAGAACAAAAAGGTTATATTAGAAAAGGTAGTGGTAAAAATAGAACAATTGAATTGCTTGTTCCTAATGAATACTTAGAAGTTGATGAAAAAACAGTAGAAGTTCCACTACTAGGAAAAGTAACTGCAGGGAACCCTATTGAAGCTATTGAAATGCCTGATGAGTTTTTCTCACTACCAACTAATCTTTTACCTAATAATAAAAAAGATGTTTTTACATTAAAGGTTAGTGGTGAAAGTATGATAAATGTTGGTATTTATGATAATGATATTGTAATTGTTCAAAGACAAAAAACAGCTAATAACGGTGATACAGTAGTTGCAATGAATAATGATAATGAAGTGACATTAAAAACTTTTTATAAAGAAAATGGTTACTTTAGACTACAACCTGAAAATGATACAATGGCTCCTATTATTCTAAATGAAGTAACCATAATTGGAAAAGCTATTGGTCTGTACCGAAAACTATAACAAAAAAAGAGTTCTTATTAACTCTTTTTTTGTTGTTCTTTAATACTTTTTTCTAATAGAAATTGAAATGCATAATATTCGTTACTTATCTTATCTGTTAAAGTATCAAAGAAGTTAGCAACATTTAAATCATATATAAGATCAGATGTTTTTTTTACTAGTTCTAAATCTATATTATTAATGATAGAAATAATGTTATTTTTAATAACATTAAGTTGATCTCTTTGGTTAATAAAATCAACGTTATTATACATGGTATCTATAATTAATATAATATTTTGTAGATGAATTTTCATATAAACCTCATATTACTTCGTATAAAATCTAAAGATATAACTACTTATCAATAGACCAGCACTACTAGGTACAAAAGATGTAGAACCAGGTTTCCTATTATTTGTTTTAACTGGTAATTCTTTAGAAGATAACACTGTTATCTTTTTATTTATCCTCTCATCTTTTACCCATTTACGCATTATTTTAGCAAGTGGATCATTAACAGTCTTTCTAATATCTGTTATTTCTAATAAACTAGGATCAAACTTATTACCCGTACCCATACAACTTATAATAGGTATTTCTTTGTTTAAAGCCTCTTTAATTAATAATTTCTTACTAGCAATAGTATCACAAGCATCTACTATGAAATCTATCTTATTATTAAAAATAACATCTGTTGTCTCTTCATTATAAAATAACTTATAATCAACAACTTCACAGTCTTCATTAATGTCTTTTATTCTTTTCTTTAATACATCGGTCTTATAGTTTCCTATAGTAGATTTTAAAGCAATTATTTGTCTGTTTAAGTTAGTTTCATCGACAGTATCATGATCAACAATAATAATCTTTTTAACGCCTGATCTAACTAGTGACTCAACTACATAACCACCTACTCCACCAATACCTACTACCAATATAGTCTTATCAGTAAAATTAATTAACCTTTCTTGATTAACAATCATCTCTAAACGCTCTAACATATTAGTTGTTACCCGTTGTTTTAGTATATATAGGTGAAATCACTTCTTTACTAACTGCCTTATTCTTAACACTCTTGTTCAAATTAACCCACATTTTAGTAATGCTTTCATTATTAGAAGCTGCAGTTAAATGCTTTTGTAGTTCTTTAACCATCTTACTATTGCTATAACTATTATATAATTTTAAAGTTTCTTCTAAGGCCTCTTTGGGAAACTCTTTTTCTATTTCACTAAAACTAAATTGTTTTAAAAAATCTGGATATTCTAAAATATTAATAGTTGTTGACTCTAAGTGCATTAGATTTTTATCTTCCTTAAACCCTAGTTTATATAAATCTAAAAGACGACCGTTATTACTAGATTTTCTATTTCTTAAATCAGTTACAACAGTGCTATAAAGACAATCTAAGGCCTTAGTAACTGCTGTTTTAGGATATGGTACTCTATATATGTCATAATTACCTTTTTCATCTATATCAGTAGATATAAAGTAATAATCACTTTGTGGTGGCATTAACCTAATAAAATCAGTTACATTATCAGTATCATAGTGTTTACTAGCTCTTGATAATAGTCTTTCATTAACTCTAATGTCTTTTGGAGGCATTATTCTCTTCTTATCATTAATATCTAACTTTTCAAGTTTATCAAAAGTTATCTTAGCAGTCTTAATAAAAGTTTTTTCATATATAAATGGTATTAATAACATATATATCACCTCAGGCTATAATTATATATCTTTTTTATCTATTATTCAAGCGAAACAAAAAAATATACTGTTTTTTCAGTATATTTATAATAAGTATTGACTAATGACATCTTTAATTCTTTTAGTCTCATTTATCAACTCATCAAAGTTTGTTAATATATATTCATGATTACTCTCTTTACTCTTCATTTCGTGTTCATAAGAAAGTTCTGCTAGTTTAATAAATCCTAAGTATTTGGCATCACTCTTTAGAGAATGAACTCTAACAGCATAATCATTAAGTCTATCATCTTTAAATAAAGTTAACTCTTCAATAGCAGTATCAACATTATTGATAAACTCTTTTAACATTTCTTTATAAGTTTCTAAGTCTCCTAATACTTCTAAAGCTTTTTTAGTATCAATACCATGTTCATCTAAATTAATCTTTTCTTTAGGTTTTTGTGGTACAGGACATATATCCATCACTAAGTATTTACATAATATTTCTTGTAATAAAGACTTATCTAATGGTTTAGTTATATAATCATTGAAACCTTCATTTAAGTAGTTCTCTTTAGCGCCTTTAACAGCATCTGCTGTAAGTACTACAACTGGTGTATCAAAATTAGGAATTGTCTTTAATTGTTTAAATGTTTCTACTCCAGACATACTAGGCATCATTATATCCATAAAGATTAAATCATACTTTTCTCCCTGCCTAATTGCATTAACACACTCTTGACCTGATAAAACAGATTTAATATCAAAGTTATATATAGATAATAATTTACTTGCTATTTTAATATTCAAACTATTATCATCTACTATCAATATTTTATATTGTGGTTTAAAGACTGTAACAATCTCTTGTTTTTTTAGGAATTTACTTAAAACACCTTCCAACATATTTAATTCAATTGGTTTAGCAAGATAATCATCAAAACCTTCTCTTAAGTATTGTTCTCTCATCCCACTAATAGCATTAGCAGTTAATACAACAACTGGTATACCAAAGTCTGGTAATTGTTTTAATTTCTTAACTACTTCTCCCCCACGCATATTAGGCATCATGTCATCTAATAAGATTAAGTCATAATGATCTTTATTAGTAATCTTATCGATACATAACTGACCATTATCAATAAGATCAGGTGCTATATCATAATTAGATAATAACTTAGCAGCAACTTTTAAGTTTAATGGATTATCATCTACTACTAATACTTTACTATTAGGGAATTTATAGTTTTTGAATTCCTTACTTTTTTTAGTAAGTCCATTATTCAAAGATACAATACGTTGATTTAAATAAAGAATAAATGTAGAACCTTTTCCATACTCACTTTGTACTACTATTTTACCACCCATCATTTCGACAAATTTCTTAGTAATAGCAAGTCCTAAACCAGTTCCTTCTAAAGTAGAGTTCTTATCTTCATCTAAACGATTAAACTTAGTAAATAGTTTATTAACTTGATCTTGTTTAATACCACGACCTGTATCTTTAACAACTACTACTAAAGTAGAATATTTATCATTATTGACACAGTTAACAGTAAGACTAATTTTACCTTGTTCTGTATATTTAGCAGCATTAGTCATCAAATTAGTAATAACTTGTTTTACTTTACCAGCATCTCCATACATAGTAGCAGGTAAATCAGAAGCAAAACTATATTCGAACTCTACAGGTTTATCTTTAATACGAGGTTTAACCATCTTAATAATATTTTCTAAATGAGGTAATAATTCATATTCAGAATAAACTATTTCCATCTTATCGGCTTCTATTTTAGATATATCCAAAATACCATTAACTATTTCCAATAAATTTTGACTTGCCATTAATATATCATCTGCATCTGATTTTGCTTTATCTAGGTTATCTTCTGATTTAATAAACTCACTGAACCCTACAATAGCATTTAAAGGAGTACGTATCTCATGAGACATACTAGATAAGAAATCAGTCTTAGCCTGATTGGCACGTTCTGCTTCTTTCTTAGCTTTATCTAACTGTTCAATCATCTTAACATC